>NZ_RJOH01000013.1:0-47364 GCF_003942995.1 Streptococcus mitis
TGTTTTAGTTCAGGAGAATAGTAACAATTCTTTCCTTTTTTGACGATTTCTATTCCATAACGATCACCATAACGATCAATCAATTTAATCATGTACCTAAGATTAGAATTGTTTATCCCAAATTTATTTGAAAGCTTCTCTAAGCTATATCCTTGTTTTCTAAGTTCATAGATCTGAACTTTATCATCATAACTCAATTTCATAATAAAACACCCCAAAAGTTAGATTTTTTCTGTCTAACTTTTGGGGTGCAGTACATAAACTCAGGCCCTTTCTTTTTTATGGATGGCTAACAATCAATTCCAAACCTTGCCCTTCCAAGGTCCAAGCTTCAACATCACTTGGTAGGATAAAGTGGCTACCTTTTTGGATTGGATAGTTTTTCCCATCAACAGTCAGTTGACCTTGGCCAGCTAAGACACTAAACAAACTGTAGTCAGCTGTCTTTTCAAAGTCAACTTTTCCAGTTATTTCCCACTTGTAAACTGCAAAGAAATCATTCGAAACAAGTAAGGTCGAACGCAAATCATCAGCTTTGATAGTCACAGAACGGCTATTGGCAGGCTCTCCAATATTCAAGACATCGATAGATTTTTCAAGGTGAAGTTCACGCAAGTTGCCATTATCATCCTTGCGGTCAAAGTCATAGACACGGTAAGTGGTATCGCTAGACTGCTGGGTTTCAAGAATTAAGATGCCTGCCCCGATAGCGTGCATGGTGCCACTTGGTACATAGAAGAAATCTCCAGCCTTTACAGGAACTTTTGTCAACAAGGCATCCCAGTTCTTGTCCTCGATTTGCTGGCGGAGTTCTTCTTTTGACTTGGCATTGTGACCATAGATAATCTCTGAACCTTCATCCGCAGCGATGATGTACCAGCATTCTGTTTTTCCAAGTTCGCCTTCATGCTCGAGTCCGTAAGCATCGTCTGGATGAACTTGAACACTGAGCCAGTCGTTAGCATCCAGAATCTTAGTCAACAGTGGAAATACAGGTTCTGGACGATTGCCAAACAATTCACGGTGCTCTGCATATAAAGTAGCAAGATCTGTTCCCTCGTAGCGACCATTGGCAACTTTAGAGACACCATTTGGATGGGCTGAGATGGCCCAATATTCTCCGATTTTTTCACTTGGGATGTCGTAGCCAAACTCATCACGTAGCTTGGTACCACCCCAGATTTTTTCTTGCATAACTGATTGTAAAAATAATGGTTCTGACATGTCGATCTCCTGTCTGATTTTTCTCCCCTCATTATAGCAAAAAAAGAGTTCCAGTTGAACTCTTTTTCACATCTTATAAAGTAGGGAGAAGATTTTATAAAAATAGTGAATAAATGTGATCTACTCAATGATTGCACCATTGCTGGCAATGACATCCTTGTACCAGTAGAAGGATTTCTTCTTGCTACGTTTGAGGCTTCCATGACCAGCATTATCTCGATCCACATAGATAAAGCCATAGCGCTTGTTCATTTCGCCTGTTCCAGCTGAAACCAGATCGATACAGCCCCAAGTCGTATAACCAAGCAAGTCAACTCCATCTTGGTAAATGGCATCTCGCATGGCCTTGATATGAGCCTCTAAGTAAGCAATCCGATAGTCATCTGCTACATGACCATTCTCATCCGGTGTATCCATAGCACCTAGACCGTTTTCCACGATGAACATTGGCTTTTGGTAACGATCCCAGATAGCATTGAGGGTGATACGAAGACCAAGTGGGTCAATCTGCCATCCCCATTCTGAGGATTCAAGATAAGGATTTTTGAGAGAGGCAAAGATATTTCCAGCAGTTAATTCTTTAACTTCTGGATCACCTGAGGCTACTAGACTTGCATAGTAAGAGAAGGAAACAAAGTCAACAGTATTGTCCTTCAACAACTCTAAATCTTCTGCAGTCATTTGAATCTCGATTCGCTCACGCTCCCACTGCTTCTTGGCGTAGTTTGGGTATTCCCCACGCGCTTGAACATCAATGAAGAAGTAACTCTTGCGGTCTTCCTCCATGGCTGCCCAGTAGTCTCTTGGATGGGCTGTGTTAGGATAGTATTGCCCTGCAGCCAACATACATCCCACCTTATTTTCTGGGTCAATTTCGTGGGCAATCTTTGTCGCAAGAGCTGAAGCTACCAACTCATAGTGTGCAGCCTGATATTTAACCAGTTCTTGATTTTCTCCTTCTTCAAAACAGAGCCCAGCTCCCATAAAGGGGGCATGGAGAATCATGTTGATTTCGTTGAAGGTAAGCCAATATTTGACCAAACCCTTATAGCGGGTAAAGAGTGTGCGACAAAGTTTTTCATAGAAGTCTAACATCCGACGATTGCGCCAACCACCGTACTCTGTAATCAAGTGCATAGGACAGTCGAAATGAGTGATAGTCACCAGAGGTTGGATACCATACTTGTGGCACTCCTTAAATAAATCCTCATAAAAGGCTAGACCAGCTTCATTTGGCACTGTTTCGTCGCCCTTAGGAAAAATCCGAGTCCAAGCAATGGATAGACGATAAGTCTTAAAGCCCATTTCCGCAAAAAGGGCAATATCTTCCTTGTAATGATGGTACATATCAATAGCTTCTTTGGCTGGGTAAAAATAGCCCTCCTCAAACGAAAACATCTTTTTCTGACCTGTGATAATGGCTTCACGATCTGGACCGATGGGGACGACATCCACATTCGCCAATCCACGACCTTCTAAATTATAAGCACCCTCACACTGGTTGGCAGCTGTCGCTCCGCCCCACAAGAAACCATCCGGAAAAGTCAGTTTTTCGGTCATAACTCTACTCACTTTCTTATTTGCTTGTTCATTTACTTATATTATAACTTATTCTGTAAACCTTTTCTTATAAAATACTGTGACATACTGATACTATTCTACTATTTAAGTTTATCAGATTGTTTTTTAAAAAATTATCCTCTAGAAAAAGTAAATAGCCTCCCCTGAAACAAAAAAGAAGACTGAAAACTAGTCTCCTCTGTTCCTTTTAAATCAAAGCTGTAATAACCGTCACTAGGCCAAAAATAATACCTGGTGCATTAGCTGCTGCAAGGGGGATATCTCTTTCTTTTTTGAAAAGACCGTAGTAAACCCAGAGACTACAGTTGATGGCAGCAACCAAGGGCTGGATGAAATTTCCTTTTTGACCAGCCAGATTGTTCATGATTTGTGGGAAGTAAGACACATACATCATAACAGACATAAAGGTCGCTACCCAACCTAAAATTTTCATTTGTTTTTCAGACATTTTCAAAACCTCTTTCATTTTTACTGAATCTTATTTTAAAATATTCTTTCAAAACAATCAAGTCTTTAAAACTTTTGTTATAAAGATATAAACTATCACAATCTTGTTATAAGAAAGAGGGAACAGAAAAAAGACCGAATTGCTCCGTTCTGTTTACTCAATCAAATATTAGAAAATGAATACTCCTTTTCAATGAATCGATTGATTGATGGTAAATAAGCCGTTAGAAATTATTGACAGTATCGAAATTTTCTAGTAAAATGAATTTTGTTAATACCTAAATGGTGTGTAGTTTTCTATCAACATAGTCAGGAGAAAAGGAACTTATGCTAAAAAAATTTAATGAATTGTCACTGAAAGATAAGGCTTATCTAATTGGCGGTTTGAGCTTATTAGTCATTGTGATCTCATTTGGTCTACTCAATCGTCAAACAGTAACTGTCAGTCTTGTCTTTACACAACTATCTGCTCCCTTGATTTTGGTGATTTTTACTTGTCTAGTAATCGGGATCATTGCTGGTAGTGCTATTGGTATTAGCTATCACCATAACAAGACTCAAGATCTGAGAAGCCGCATTGCTGAAGCAGAAGCGACTATCAATATAAAAGACAGGGAGCTTGTCCAGTACGAGGAACAGGTGCAACAATTAAAACAGGAAGCCAAACAATAAGTGTAGAAATCATAACCACCCGTGAAAACGGGTGGTTTTTTGTCTCGCACCTAACGGAGCGAGACGGACTGAAAGTCGCATAAATACAAAAAAGATCGAATTGCTCCGATCTTTTTAAGTTTCACTCCAAGAATGTTTAGATAAAAAATTTGATAATAGAATTACCTACTTCATACGATAAAAATCAATCACTAGACCAGCAGGACCTTTAACTAATAAGGACTCTGTTCCCCAATCCGTTTCACAAATACCGTGTAAAATCTCGACACCGATCTCTTTTAAACGTTGGTAATTCTGATTTAGATCCTCAACCTCGATATGAAGAATGATTCCTGACTGAAAATCTTCCAAAGGAATCAAATGATTTTGGGACAACATCAGACAGTGACTGCCAATCGTAAACTGAGCAAAACTGTCATCAACATAATCGGACTTTTTATCCAAAATATGCTCCAAGTCAGCACAGACTTGGGGAACATCTGAAACGATAATATCTAATTGATTTAAATTCATTTACTATCCTCCATAAAAAGACCGGATTGCTCCGATCTGTTCAGTCTTTTTCTTCACGTACATAATTCCAAATCGCTATAGCTAAAGATAACAAACTTAGTAAGCAAATCATCTGTATAATTAGCTTTGTAGGTTGACGTAGTAAACCAAATTGAGTCAGTATTACAAAGAGAGAAGAACCAAAAATCATTACTTGGAAAAAAATTGTTGTCAAACTAAATTTTGTTTTCATATCTTTTCCTTTCTAATTTCTACAACCTGATCCATTCGTTCATATACACTACTATCATGAGTTGCAATAATAATCGTACGTTTTTCATTCCGTAATCCAAGAATAAGGTCAATAATTTCAAGACTATTCCTACTATCAAGAGAGGCTGTTGGTTCATCTGCTAAGATTATTGGGGAATCCTTTAACATTATTTTAGCAATTGCGACACGCTGCGCTTCACCACCTGAAAGAGTAAAAATCTTACGTTTTAAATCTAATTGTAAATGAACATGCTCCAAGGCTTCTTTCATAAGAACTTCTTGTTCTTTTTTGCTTTCTTTTCTACCAATAAATGCAAGTTCTAAATTATCTTTAATACTCTTATTTTCAATTAAACCATAATTTTGAAATAAGTAGCTTACATAATCCTTAAAATAGATTTTTTCCTTAATTTGTTTTAAGTCCTTACCATCAACTTCTACTGAACCGCTTTGGACAGTTTCTAACTTACCTATAATATTTAAAAGAGTTGTTTTGCCTGCTCCAGACTCACCTATCAAAGCATAGGTCTGACCTTCATGAAATTGATAATTAAAGTCTTTAAAAATAACATAATCATCAAATTGTTTACAAATATCTTTCAATTCAATCATACTAACCTCCTTTTAGATATAAAATATTAGCCTTTTTATCTTGTCTCAGTTGAAGAAGAAAAATTCCTGTAAATAATAGCAATGAGAGCAAAGGAATAGAAATTACAAACAAATTGAAGCCTAATATTACTGACAATAAAGTACAAAAAATATAGCTACTAGATAAAATTGAAAAATAAACATGATGAATTTCAAAAAGTGACTTCCCTGCTAATCTCTCAATGAAATAAGTTTTGCGCCCTTGATAGAGGTAAAGAGTGTTCAGTAATACCATCAATAAAATGGAACTCACAAAACTAATAATCATCGCAAAAAATAATATAAATCTATCTGTCTCTACTTTTTGAATTCTATTTTCAAATGAATACATGCCATTTGAAAAACTACCAATACTAGCTGTTAACTTGTATTTAGAAATCAATTCTTTCACTACCTCGGGTTTATCAAAAATATAATGTGCCAAAGAGAATTGGCGAATTGTTCTATTTTCATAAGCAGAACCAAACACAGTAATAATTGGTTCATGAACAAAAGCATTTTGATTCACTAAGTAATTAACCGAAGTGAAGATAGGGTAAACAAATAGATTTTCACCGCCTTGATAAGTGGCTATCTCAATTTTCTCATTAGGATCTTTCTTTTTTACAGGAGCATCATCTGGAGCAAAGCCTTTTTGTTCATATCGCAACCAAGCCTTATGTAATTCTGAAAAGTTTGATTCTTGATTCTTTGGTATTAACACGAGACGATCAAAATCTCCCATCTGTTCAAAGAATGCTTGAGCTTCCATACTCAACTGAATTCCACTTTTTTCAACAAAACGTCGATTCACACGAATTTCATTTGATACCATATCTGGGGTAGGATAATAAGAATTAGCTGAAGAACTCTTTTGAAAAGCAATTTTATCTAGATTTGTATCTATATAAAGGAGATTTGTTTTTTGACTAAGTTCTGAATAAAAAGCTACTTCTGCTTCTCTGTCTTTATTTGACTCTCCAGTATATAATTCATTAGTAGCAAAATAATTAGAATGCTTACTCCATTCATCTCGTCCTACTTGTAATGTTGACAATTGTTGATTTAAGTTAACAACACCATAAACGCTATACATCACGATTAAAAGAGATAGTAACTGCGTCAAAATAACCAAAATGAACACAAGATGCAAAGGTGCCTTACCTTTTATGGATAGATTAAGAGCTTGCTTTTGTAAAATATGGTAAAAAATATTTGATAAAAAGAAATTTAAAAAAAGTAAAAGAAATAACCAAGAAAGTAAAGGATAAAATACTAGACTTAACGACAAAATGTTTACAGTTCTAGTAGAGAATAAGAATAAAACTGTCGCTAAATAAACTATACTTGCTATCAATATTAAGAAAATACTATCTTTGCTAATATTTCTCAAAGCAATTTGATATTTCCCTCTACCTGACAATCGTTCTATACTTACAGAACGCAGTTTCGCTATGTAATCAGCTAGTGTCAGAGTCCCAAAAGCAATTATCAAAACTAATGTAAAAGTAATCGATTGAGGATAAGTCAAAAATACCTTTAACAAGGTCAAACCAGAACTTGATTGTTCAACAATAGCTTGATGTCCTTTTTGGTTTAAAATTTGTGCTAGTTCCTGTGCACTTAAGTTTCCTCTTACAATCAAATATAAGGTGTCATCAGATGCATTTTGGATTAGGTTTTGATCTTGTTGTAATGGTAAATCTACAGGTAGTTCACCTCCAATTGGTATATAGGTATTTTCTGTCTTTCCCCTAACATTATCCTTTACAGAAACAATCCTACGAGCTAAAACACTCTGTTTATCTTTTGCAATCTCTTCTAAATCCTTCTTAATGGTAGTAGTAGATTTCTCTACAGAAATCATCTTACTATATCCACCCAACATTTCACTTTTATATTGGCTAATAAAGAAAAGGCTAACAAAAGCAATTAAAACAAAGGAAAAAGTTGCAAGGCTTCGTTTTAGTATGTTATACATAGACTACTCCTTTCTACATTGTTTAAAAAGGTTGCTCTCTATCTATTCATGGAGATATTTCAATCCCAAGTTCCAGTGAAATAAGAAAATTCACTTACTACAGCTATTTAAAAAATATTTCTCCTTTCCATATCAGTCTTATTTTCTGCTGTTATATTTTTATTATAAGATTTTAAGAAAACGTTGTCAACTATTTATATGCAATTTTTTTATATATGCAATTTCTTTATATAAAAAGACCGGATTGCTCCGATCTTTCAATAGTTCATATTCTCACATTCTGTTTTAAGAATAATTAAGGTTATCTTCAAATAACTAAGCCCCTTATTTCATACGATAAAAATCAATCACTAGACCAGCAGGGCCTTTAACTAATAAGGACTCTGTTCCCCAATCCGTTTCACAAATACCGTGTAAAATCTCGACACCGATCTCTTTTAAACGTTGGTAATTCTGGTCTACATCCTCAACCTCGATATGAAGAATGATTCCTGACTGAAAATCTTCCACAGGAATCAAATGATTTTGGGACAACATCAGACAGTGACGGCCAATCGTAAACTGAGCAAAACCTTGGTCAACATAGTCTGCCTGTTTATCCAAAATACGCTCCAAGTCAGCACAGACTTGGGGAACATCTGAAACGATAATATCTAATTGATTTAAATTCATTTACTATCCTCCAGAAAAAGACCGGATTGCTCCGATCTTTTCAAGTTTCTCTCTATGAAAATCAAAGAATAAACAAGGTGGAACCAAGTTTGATGGCAAATCTTTGCTCATCAAACTACGAAAAATCCTTTGGGACTTTTTCTAGGCTCCACACTAGATTCCATCATTGAAATTTATGGTTTCAATGATGGAATCGTCGGCAGTAAGCTAATAAAGAAGTCTATAAATTTATCTTTGATTTTCTACGAGAGAAATTATTTAATTGCGCGTGATTGCAACCCTTCTTCTTCCAAGAAGAGGCGGAATGGTACGAGTTCTTCTGCTTCGTATTTTTCCTTGAAGGCTTTGATTGCTTCTTCTGAGTGAAGTTTTGGATCCAATTCAAGTACTTCTACTGGAAGTGGACGGTGTGGAGTGATGCGAGCATCGATAACAACAGTTTTACCTTCTTTGTTCAATTTAACAGCTTCTGCAACAACTGCATCGATGTCTTCGATACGGTCAACTGTAAATCCAACAGCTCCTTGAGCTTCAGCGATTTTCGCATAGTCAGCATTAGGGAAGTCACAACCAAACAAGTGTTTGTTTGTGTCTTCGTATTTGTCCTTGATGAAGGCATATTTACCATTTGAGAAGACAACGTTGATAACTGGAAGGTCGTATTGAACGTTTGTGATAACGTCTGGGTAGCACATGTTGAATGCACCGTCACCCATGATGTTCCATACTTGGCGATCTGGATTGTCTTTCTTAGCAGCGATACCACCAGGAAGGGCAATACCCATTGTCGCAAAGAGTGGAGATGTACGCCACATGTTCTTAGGTGTCATGTGAAGGTGACGAGTAGATGTTTGAGTAGTGTCACCTACGTCGATTGAATAGATAGCGTCTTGATCAGCATGTTTGTTGATTGCATTGTAAACTTGATACAATTGCAATTCACCCTCAGTTTTACCTTCGATTTTGTTCATGTAATCACGCCAGTTTTGGTTGTTCTTAACGTTTGCACGCCACCATGGAGTAGATTCAACTGGGTTCACTTTGTCAAGGATAGCTTTAGCTGATTGACCTGCGTCACCAAGGATTGAAGCGTCAAGGGCATGACGTTTACCAAGTTTGTAAGGGTCGATATCGACTTGGATGAATTTTTCAGTGTTCTTGAATGCTTCGTAAACTTCAGCAAATGGGAAGTTTGAACCAAGGAAAAGAACTGTGTCTGCTTCAAAGACCACTTCGTTGGCTGGTTTCCAACCAACACGGTAAGCAGAACCTGTCAAACCTTCATAGTTCCATTCGAAAGCTTCAAAGTTTTTACCAGTTGTGATGATTGGTGCTTTGATTTTACGTGACAATTCAGTGATCACTTCACCAGCTTTCACACCACCGTAACCAGCATAGATAACTGGACGTTCAGCATTGTTCAAGATTTCAACAGCTTTGTCGATTTCAACTTCGTTCAAAGCAGGAGCGATGAATGAACGCTCGTATGAACCTGATCCATAGTATGAGTTTTCGTCGATTTCTTGGAAACCGAAGTTTACTGGGATTTCAACAACAGCTGGACCTTTTTTAGAAACTGCAGCACGGCAAGCTTCGTCAATAACTTTTGGCAATTGCTCAGCGTAAGCTACACGTTTGTTGTATACAGCGATACCGTTGTACATTGGGTTTTGGTTCAATTCTTGGAAAGCATCCATGTTCAATTCGTTAACTGGACGTGATCCAAGGATTGCTAGGAATGGAGTGTTATCCATAGCTGCATCGTAAACACCGTTAATCAAGTGAGTCGCACCTGGACCACCTGAACCAACTGCAACCCCGATTGAGCCGCCGAATTTAGCTTGCATAACCGCTGCAAGAGCACCTGTTTCTTCGTGGCGAACTTGCAAGAAGCGGATGTCTTTGTCTTCAGCCAAAGCATCCATCAATGAGCTGAGTGTTCCTGATGGGATACCGTAGATAGTGTCTACGCCCCATGTTTTCAATACGTTAAGCATTGCTGCAGATGCAGTAATTTTCCCTTGAGTCATAATGATAACTCTCCTTCAAATATTTTTAAATCTACTAAAAAAGGTTTCATATAGTTTTTGAAAACGTTTCAGTAAATTTTTACAATACTAATTTATCACATTTATTTTGACTTTACTAAGAATCTGCTCAGAAGTTTCTATTCTCTATTGCAATACAGTTTGAAAATGTTTTTAGCTTCTGTTTTATAATACTCAATGAAAATCAAAGAGCAAACTAGGAAGCTAGCCACAGGTTGCTCAAAGCACAGCTTTGAGGTTGCAGATAAAGCTGACGTGATTTGAAGAGATTTTCAAAGAGTATAAAAAGCGAGCAAGCCCGCTTTTAATCTATTTTACTAAAGTTTAAGAGAAGGGAACTGGTCAGAACGGATACAGAACTAAAGGCCATGGCTAGACCTGCAAGTTCTGGGTTGAGAGCCAGTCCAACACCTGAAAAGACTCCTGCTGCAATCGGAATTCCGGCGACATTGTAGATAAAGGCCCAGAAAAGATTGAGCAGAATACGATGAAAGGTTTTCTTACTCATGTCAAAGGCACGTACCACTCCTAGGAGGTTATTAGTTGTCAACACCAAATCTGCTGACTCGATGGCAATATCTGTTCCAGCACCCATAGCAATTCCCACATCTGCTACACTGAGGGCAGGGGCATCATTGATACCGTCCCCAACAAAGGCTACTTTTCCAGCCGCTTGTAGTTTATGGATTTCATGGGCTTTTTCTTCTGGCAAGACACCTGCAATGACCTCTTCGATTCCGATCTGATCGGCAATAGCACGCGCCACACCTGCATTGTCTCCTGTCAGCATGACTGTTTTAAGACCTCGTTTTTTCAACTGACTGATGGCAAGCTTAGCATTTTCCTTAGGAATATCTTGCAGAGCAAGCAAGCCTTTGATTTCATTGTCCACAGCCAAGAAAACAACTGTCTTAGCTTCTTTTTCTAGTTCTTCTAGTTTTTCTTGATAAATGCTAGAAATATCCATGCTATCCAGCATTTTAGCATTTCCAAGCAAAACTTGTTTTCCATTGATTTGCCCTGAGACACCTTTTCCGTGCAAGGCTTGGAAATTTTCAACAGTTTGAAACTCAAGTCCAGCTTCACTCGCTCGTTTCACAACGGCTTCAGCCAGTGGGTGTTGAGAAGCTTCTTCCAAGGAAGCTGCCAATCCAAGCACTTCTACTTCGTCGCCGATGATATCTGTGACCACAGGTTTCCCTTCAGTCAAAGTTCCGGTCTTATCAAAGACGATAGTTTGAACTTTCTGGATTTCCTGTAGAACCGTTCCATTTTTGAGGAGAACTCCCATCTTGGCACTGCGACCTGTCCCCACCATAAGGGCTGTCGGTGTTGCAAGTCCCAATGCACAAGGGCAGGCAATAATCAGAACTGCTACTCCATAGAGAAGCGAAGACACAAAGCTCGCTCCAAGCACAACTACACTATCCCTGAGCAAGACGAACCAAACCCAAAAGGTCACAATCCCTAAAATGACAACTGCTGGGACAAAAATCCCTGAAATCTTATCCGTCAAGTCCTGAATCGGCGCACGACTTGTCTGAGCTTTCTTCACAAAATCCACAATCTGAGCCAAAACAGTCTCTGAACCAACTTTTTCTGCTCTAAAAACAAGTGTTCCACTATTATTGATGGTTGAACCAATGACGGTATCTCCAACTGTCTTGTCCACAGGCAGACTCTCACCTGTCACCATAGACTCATCAATACTAGAGATACCTTCTACTACGACACCATCAACCGCAATCTTTTCACCGGGACGCACTCGAATCAGGTCACCTACCTTGACTTGCTCCAAAGGGACTTGAACATAGTTATCCTCACGCAAGACTTCTGCAGTTTTAGCCTGCAAGTCAAGTAATTTCTCCACAGCTTGGGAAGTATTTTTCCGCATTTTCTCCTCAAAAACGGCTCCCATAAGAACGAAGAAGAAGATAAATGCAGCACTTTCAAAGTAAACGGGGAGGCCAGCGAAGAGGGCAACTAAGCTATAGAAATAGGCCACTAGGGTTCCCAGAGCAACCAAGGTATCCATGTTGGCATTGTGCTTTTTAAAACTAGCCCAAGCACTTTGGATATAAGGACCACCTGCTACTAGCATAATCGGTGTTGTGGCTAAAAAGGTGCCCCAACGCATGACTTGGTGACTAATTCCTCCTATCGACATCCCAATCATGAGAATCACAAGAGGCACAGTAAAGATACTAGTAATCCAAAAACGCTGTAAAAGTGATAGAGATTTTCGGGTCTTCTCAACTACGGTATAACTCCCCTTTTGCATCTTCATGCCACAAGAAAATTCATGTTGACCCAATTCTTGAGGTGTAAAACGAATGACTTTCTCCTCATCTACTCCGATTGGTTCTAAGATGCCTTCTTCTTCAAACAGAATTTCCTTATAACAGTTTGAAGGAGTTGCACGATGAAAGGTAATCTCAGCTGGAATTCCTTTTTGAAGCTGGATATGGGCTGGATGGTAGCCTTTGTCTGCCGTGATACGGATTTTTTGAACACCATTTTCAAGACTTGCTTTTACAATTTCAGTCATAGTCTCCTCCTACTCTACAATCATCTTGCCGTGCATCATATTCATGCCACAAGAGAAACCATACTCTCCAGCCTGCTCAGGCGTGATTTCCACTACATACTCTTCACCCATTGGCAGGTCCGCATGTACACCAAAATCTGGAAAAACAATTTGGTCCAAACATGGTGAAGGATCCTTGCGGTCAAAGACAATGCGGGCTGGCACTGATTTCTTGAGGATAATCAACTCAGGCGTATAGCCCCCCATGACTTCCACTCGAATCTCTTGGTAGCCCTTTTTTTGCTGGGCCTTTTGTCCAGATTTTTCAGGCTTTTTGAAAAACCAAAACAAGATAAACGCGATAAGGGCAATACAAACAATGGTTACAATAATATTTAACATGACGTCTCCTTTACATACAATTACATCTTACTTCTGTTACAGCGCTTGATTTCTTCTCAGAAATCACAGCTTCCAAGTCTTCCAAGTCAGCCTGAGTAAAATCACATTCAGCAATCAAATCAGCCAACAAGTTCTTAATCCTACGAGAACAAACCTTGTCCTTGATATCTTGGACAAGTAAATCCCGACTTTGGTCCAAAGTTAAAAGGGCTGAATAGACAAAGGACTTGCCTTCTTTTTTCCGAGTCAGACACTCTTTCTCAACCAGACGAGCCAAAAGAGTTTGAATGGTCGACTTGGACCAATCGAACCGCTCCGCCAGAACCCTGATCAAATCCGTACTGGTCTGCTCTCCTTGCATCCAAATAATCTTCATGACCTGCCATTCTGCATCTGAAATCTGCATAATCACACCTCCTAAATCTACATTTGTCGATTACAGTTATTAGTATACTTCAAAAATCTACATTTGTCAACTATGAAATTAATCTTTTCTTTAAAAAATAGAATTTTAATCATTTGATAAAGGATTTCCAGTCAAATATTACTATATAAACAATAAAAATATGCTATACTAAAGAAAAAAGAAAACAACCACTAGGGGTGCGTAAAGCTGAGATTAACGACTGTTAGACCCTTTGACTCAATCTAGGTAATGCTAGCTGATGGAAGTGGAAATGATAATGGGGACTAGCAGTCTTCTATTGCCTTCCTGAAACAAACTAGCTTGTTCTTAAGAATACAAACTTCAGTTGGTTGGGAGGTTTTAGATGACTTATTTACCCGTTGCTTTGACCATTGCAGGGACTGACCCTAGTGGTGGTGCTGGCATTATGGCTGATTTAAAGTCGTTCCAAGCTAGAGATGTCTATGGAATGGCCGTTGTGACCAGCCTTGTCGCTCAAAATACCAGAGGCGTTCAATTAATCGAGCACGTTTCTCCTCAAATGTTGAAAGCCCAATTGGACAGTGTCTTTTCGGATATTCCACCTCAGGCTGTAAAAACTGGAATGTTGGCAACTACTGAAATCATGGAAATCATCCAGCCCTATCTTAAAAAGCTGGATTGTCCCTACGTCCTTGATCCTGTTATGGTCGCTACTAGTGGAGACACTCTGATTGATTCCAGTGCCAGAGACTACCTAAAAACAAATCTGCTTCCCCTTGCAACCATTATCACTCCGAATCTTCCTGAGGCAGAAGAGATTGTTGGTTTTTCAATCCATGATCCTGAAGACATGCAGCGTGCTGGTCGCCTGATTTTAAAAGAATTTGGTCCTCAGTCTGTGGTCATCAAAGGTGGGCATCTCGAAGGCGGTGCTAAGGATTTCCTCTTTACCAAGGATGACCAATTTATCTGGGAAAGTCCACGAATTCAAACCTGTCATACACATGGTACTGGATGTACCTTTGCTGCAGTGATTACTGCTGAACTAGCCAAGGGGAAAACCCTCTATCAAGCAGTCAATAAAGCCAAGGCCTTTATCACGAAAGCCATCCAAGACGCCCCTCAACTCGGTCATGGTTCTGGCCCAGTCAACCATACAAGCTTTAAAGATTAAAAAAAACTCTCTAGTTCCCACTTTAAGGGAATTAGGGAGTTTTTATATTCTTAGAAAATCTCTTCAAACTATGTCAGCTTTATCTGCAACCTCAAAGCAGTGCTTTGAGCAACCTGCGACTAGCTTCCTAGTTTGCTCTTTGATTTTCATTGAGTATTAATTAGAAAATAATGTCATCCAACTTTGTCAAAAAGGCTTGAGTTTTTGCCTCTATATCTTCTGCCTGCATCAAATCACGCACTACAGCTACACCAGCTATGCCAGTGCCGATAAGTTGGTCAATATTCTCTGATGTCAAGCCTCCGATAGCAACTACTGGAATAGCGACCCTTTGGCAAATTGTCTTCAAGGTTGAAATCAGGGTGATAGGCGCATTTTCCTTGGTCGTAGTCGGGAAAATGGCTCCTGTCCCCAAGTAATTCGCCCCTCCTTCTTCTGCCTCGAGAGCTCTTTTTACAGTTTTAGCTGTAACACCGAGGATTTTGTCAGGGCCCAAGACTTGTCGGGCAACCGAAACTGGTAGTTCATCGTCTCCGATATGCAGACCAGCAGCATCAACCGCAAGACAAACATCCAAACGATCATCGATTATCAGGGGTACCTGATAGGCATCTGTTATTTCCTTGACTTCTTTTGCCAGTTGATAATATTGATTGGTTGTGAGATTTTTTTCTCGTAATTGGACTATGGTAACCCCTGAACGGCAAGCCCTCTCAATCTTTTCAAGAAAACTTTCCAAGGAATCTTGGTAGCGGTTGGTTACCAGATACAGTCTAAGTGCTTCTCTATTCATAAATGTCTCCTTTGATGGCATCTAGCCAATTTTCATCTCTTTTGAGGAGCGAAAGCTGATTGAGTACTTGGTAACGAAATTCTTCCAATCCCATTCCTTGAACAACTATTCTCTCAGCAGAAATATTAAGATAAGAAACCGCTAGGCAAGAAGCTTCAAAGGCAGTCTTTCCTTGGCTGAGAAAAACAGCTGTCAAGGCTCCAACCAAGTCTCCTGTCCCTGTTATCCAATCTAATTCTGCACAGCCATTCTCCAATACAGCAACTTGATTCTTTGAAACGATGAGGTCCTTGGGTCCAGTGACTAAGAATGACATACCAGGATAAATCTGACACCAGTCTTTCAAGACTTGAAGTAAATCCTCAGTTTCTTGATCTTTAGCACTCGCATCGACCCCAACTCCGTGGTGTTTTAAGCCAACGAGACTTCGGATTTCCGACATATTTCCTTTAAGGACCGTAGGTCTATAGTCTAAAAGGTCTTTAACTAAGCTCATACGAATGGATGAAGCTGCTACACCAACCGCATCTACCACCATTGGGAGACAAGCTTGGTCTGCATACGAAGCTGCCATACGGATAGCTTTTTCCTTCTCAGCTGACAAATGCCCCAAATTGATGAAGAGTGCCTGGCTTTGCTTAGTAAAATCAAGAACCTCACGGGGATCATCTGCCATAACTGGTTTACATCCCAGAGCCAAAATCCCATTTGCCAATATCTCACAAGAAATCTCATTGGTAATGCAGTGAATGAGGGAAGTCGTTCCCAGAGGAAAAGGATTTGTCAATTCCTGCATCAGTCTATCCTTTCATCAAAGAAATATCCCTGCACTTTTTTAAAGAATTCCTGTTTGATTAAAAATCGAAAGGCAATAAAGGAAATCGCTGTACCAATCAAGGTTGCTCCGAAAAATCGAGGAGTATAGATAAACCAGCTAAGCTTAGCAGCCGATCCTGTAAAAAGTACCATAACAGGATAAGAAACAATAGAACCAATAATACCTGTTCCCAAAATTTCTCCTAGGGCAGAATAGTGAAATTTTCGACCATACTTATAAAAGAGACCTGCAAGGAGGGCTCCAAAAGTCGCTCCTGTGAGAGCTAAAGGTGGAATCCCTTGAGTCGTCATACGGATAAAGGCTGTCACTGTAGCCATAACCAAGGCATAAACAGGTCCCATCATGATTCCTGCTAGAATATTGACTACACTGGACATCGGTGCCATTCCCTCAATCCGAAAGATAGGCGTAAGGACTACATCAAGGGCAATCATCATGGATAAAATGGTTAATTTGTGAACTTGTAATTGGTGCTTTCTCATATTTCTATTCTTCTCCTGTTTCTAAAGACTGTAAATCGCTCTTCCATGTCTGGTGTTGGTAGGCCATTTCCCAAAACTTAGCTTCCATATGAACACTAATGTGGAAGGCATCTAGCATTTTTTTCTTGTCTGTCTCGTCACTTTCTCGATAGAGCTGATTGACCAAAACTTCTTCCTCTCTGATCTGCTGCTCCAACTCATCCGTAATATAAGTTTCAATCCATTGTTGGTAGAGAGGATTTGGTGATGGTTTAAGATTGAGTTCCTTGCCTATATCATGGTACAACCATGGGCACGGAAGCAAGCTTGCAAAGGCAATGGCTAGATTTGCTTCTTCAAATTGACGATAAATGTGAGAGATATAATGATAGCAGGTTGGAGCGATTGGATGTTGCTCCATTTCCTGGTCGCTGATTTCCAATTCCTTGAAAAATTGTTGGCGGATAAACAACTCACCTTCCACTAGACTCTGAGCATTTTGTTTCAAGAGTCTTTTCATCTCTTGGTTTGAAGTCTTATCAGCCAAGAGGTGATAGGCTTCTGAGAAGGCCTTCAAATAGTAGGCATCCTGAATCAAGTAATAGCGAAAGACGGACGGGTCTAAATTTCCCTCTTGTAACTGTAAAACAAAGGGGTGATGAAAGGAAGCCTGCCAAGCTTCCTTGGATAATTCCATCGCAATATCTGTAAATTCCATAATAACTCCTTTATAAAAATAGACTGATTTGAAGCAATAAAAAGAACAGCAGGTAGATGAATATTGTCCTTTGAGGAATATAAAAAGTCCGATAGCGATTCTCCACCTGTGCATGTTCGTCATATCCATGCGCCGATAGGGCTCTCAGGTAAAGATGGCGCCACCTAAAGACTGTCATCAGAACCTTGCTGTAAATCAAGGGAGACCAAACATGCAGTTCTTGACCGCGTAATAGGCAAGCTTCCTTGAGAGACTTGATTTCTTGCTGAATGAGGGGGAAGGAATTGAATACCACAATTAAGGCATAAGCCCAAGACCGTGATAACCCCTTTTGAGCTAAGTACAAAAGAAGCTCTTTTAGGGAAATAGAGGAAACAAAGACAAGACCAATACAAACGGTCACAAAGGCCCTCGTTCCAAGCATGACTGCCTGCGAAGCATCTCCGTGTAACTGAACTGCCCAGTAGTTGGCCAAAGATGGCAAAATGGCTAGTAGAATCATCCAAGCCAACATCTTAAATCGACGGTAATAGAGCATAAAGAGAATACAAAATGCGACTACCGAAAGATTCAGAGCAATCGAAGGAATGAAAGATGTTTCCAAGGATAAAATCAGCAAGAAGAGACTGATAATCGGTGTCTGGGTTGCTACTTTGACCATACTATCTCACCTCCCCTTGGGTATTGCTACTCTGAGATGTGAGTGGTTTTGTAATTGTCACTTCTTTCACATGACTGAGACCCTGACTAGTCATCTCAATCCAATAATCAACCACAGAAATCAATGGATCTAAACGATGGCTAATGATCAAAAAACTTCTTCCTTGATTTCTATCCTCCAACATCCACTGACAAAAATAACGGCAGGCTCTATCATCCAAACCAGCAAAAGGTTCATCTAGTAAAATCACAGAAGCCTTGCTGGTCAAGATGGTCAAGAGCTGAAGAATTTTTTGCTGACCACCACTTAATTGATAAGGACTCTTATCAAGTGCCTGCTCCAGATCAAAATATCGTAAAGCTTGGAAAATTAGTTGATTTCTTTCAGAATCAGGTCCATCTAATTGAAGCTCTTCTCGCAGACTGGCTCTGATAAACTGCTTCTCAGCTTCCTGAACAACACCCGTTAGGTCACGATACAAACTCTTTTTCTTTTTCAGGACTGTCCCCTTCCAGGTAATTCGTCCTTTATACTTTTGAAATTGAAGAATAGACCGAAAGAGGGTTGATTTCCCGACACCATTGTCACCCAAAATACAGGAAATTCCTTGGTAAAATGTAAAATCTGCAATTGAAAAGAGGGGACGATGATCCAGCTCACAAGTCACACGGTCCATATGGAATAGTTCTGGGCTAGAAGCAACCTCCTTTGAAACAGTCTGTGTCATTTCAGAGGAAGGGAGTTGATTTGTTTCCCTTAGTTGGCCATCTCTTAGCTCCACCATATGATCGATATAGGCTTTATAGTCAGATAAATCATGGTCGCACAAAATAACTGTCTTCCCATCAGAGACCAACTCTTTTAGAATCTCCAATATCTCTATCCTACTCTTGCGGTCAATGGAAGCGAAGGGCTCATCTAATAGATAGACCCTAGGATTCATAGCAAAGAGAACAGCCAAGGCCGCCTTTTGCTTTTCCCCACCTGACAAGTGATGGATGGGACGGTGCAATATTGCCTTGCAGCGACATTGCTGGACCACCTCTGCTATTTTAGAATCAATTTCCTGAACGGGATGGCCGATATTCTCCAAGGTAAAAATCAGCTCCTCAAACAAGTTCTCCATAGTAAATTGATGATTGGGATTTTGAAAGAGGATACCAACCGTCTGGACACGTTCGATGATAGAAAGCTGACTGAACTCGCTCCCATTTATCAGGACTTGACCGCTATAGGGAAGAGAACTGACTTGGGCGATCATTTGAAAGAGGCTAGATTTTCCTGAACCACTGCTCCCAACTAACAAGGTAAAGGCTTGCGCATGAAAAGTAAAATCAATCGGCTCAGAGAAGATTAGGGACTGAATCGCTCGTAGTTCCAGCCCCATCTATGCCTTTCCTCCAGCTGCAAACTGATGATAGAGTTTGACAATGGCACGAACCAAGATAGTACAGAAGAAAAAGACGGAAATAAAGCGCACCACAAGCAAGGAAAGCACAAAAGGAAGGGAGAAGGCGTAGTAACCTAACTTAATGTATTCATAGACAAAGCTAACAAGCGTAATTCCAATACTATTGGCAGTTAGAGAGAGCCAACTTTCATAGCGATTCTTGGTTACGATAAAACCAAGTTCACTTCCCAAACCTTGAACCAAGCCAGACAAAAGGGCACCTAGACCGAATTGGCTACCATAAAGGACTTCAGCAAGCGCAGCTAGCACTTCTCCAATCGTTGCACTTCCGACTCTTGGAACAAAAATGGCAGCAATAGGGGCAGCCATACACCAGAGACCAAAGAGAATTTCATTGGCAAAGGCCTGTAAACCAAGAGGTGCTAAAATCAGGGTGAGGATATCAAACAGATAACCTGAACCCACAAAAACGCCACCAAAAAAGATAGACAAGAAAGCAAGTAAGATAACATCTTTTAACTGCCATTTTTTCAACATAAAAAACTCCTTTTTTAAAGAAAAGTGGGGTATTCAAGGTGAGCTACCTAAATGCTTTGTATCATCTTCATCCAGTTTCGTAAAAGAAAAAACTCTAATTACAGATAGGAATTAGAGTTCAGCTTACAAGATTAGATGGTTAGTTTCTATAAATACAAAACCATTTCACATTTCCCTTCGCCAGTCTTAACTGTATCAGGTTCAATGGGTATCATCTCAGCCTAAAGCACCCCAAATGTCTTTATTATTTAATTATATAATTATTTTAACAAATGATTTATTCTAGTTCAAGAAATTGAACTGGAAATACAGCCTTGCACTCACAAAAATAGTAAGTCTTTCGTTTTCAAAAAACAAATGTCTTGTTTGATAGATTAGCCATTTGAGCTAAATCTGGGCATAGCTTTTTAGAAAAAAGAAAATCCTACTCCATCAGAATACAAGGAAAAATTGATAGCTATTGTTCACTCATTTCCCGAACAGTTTTTTCTATATTTTTTGCATACGATATTGCTGAAATGATTGAAACACCGTCAACATTGGTCTTCATAATGTCTTTAATATGTTTCGTCTGTATCCCACCAATTGCAACTAAGGGCATTTGTGGCAATAGTTTTCTCATCAATTTAAGACCTTCATAACCTATAGCACCACCAGCATCATCTTTTGACTGGGTATCAAATACAGGACCAACACCGACATAATCTACATATTCAACTTTTGATTGTTGAAATTCTTCCTCGTTTTTTATAGAAAGACCAATTATTTTATCTGGCATCAATTTTCTAATTTCATCAACTCCAAGGTCATCCTGTCCTACATGTACGCCATCAGCATCTATTTCCAATGCTAACTCAATATCATCATTAACGATAAATGGAACATTATATTTTTTACAAAGAGCCTGTAGTTTAATTGCTAATTCGACTTTTTCTTTACCTTCCAGGGCTCCCTCACCTTTTTCACGGAATTGAAATAAGGTTATACCACCTTTTAAGGCTTCCTCAACGACTGCATATAGATCTTTTCCTTGGCAAGTAGTCGTTCCACAAATAAAATATAGTTTTAGTAATTCTTTATGAAACATTTTACTTCACTCTTTTGAATTCCTTTACATCTTCATCTGTAATCTCGTATAAGGCATTTATAAATTCAACTTTAAATGTTCCAGGAAGATGTCCATTTGGACGTTTTTCTGCCATTTCTCCAGCGATATTGTAAACCAACATTGCTGTTTCTAATGATTTCAATTCTTGACCTTTTTCAAGCCCGATAAAGCTTGCTACTACAGCACCTAATAAGCATCCAGTCCCAATAACTTTTGGCATCATGGCACTACCATTATGAATCGTTACCACTTCTCCATTAACCGCAATAGCATCCACTTCACCTGTTACTACTATTGGAATATGAAACTTAGCGTTTGCAGCTAGAGCAATTTCATCAATATTATATACGCCCGCACTATCTACTCCTTTAGATGCCACATTTATTCCTACTAAAGAGGCAATCTCGCCAGCATTTCCCCTAATCGCTGCCAGTTTGTAATTATTGATTAGATCATCTGCTACTTTTTTTCTATATTCTCCTGCTCCACAGGCTACAGGATCTAAAACTGCTGGGACATTATATTTCTCTGCAATTTTCAGAGCAGCTTGGTATAATTTCCAATTTTCATCTGTCAATGTTCCTATGTTTATTAATAAACCACCAGCATACTTTAACAAATCCTCTAAATCTGCTGGAAACTCACTCATGGCTGGTGATGCACCCAGTGCTACTAATCCATTTGCTGTGAAATTTTTTACTACATCGTTGGTTATGCAAATGATCAAAGGTGCTTTTTCTTTTNATAATTTTAAACTTGTCATATTGAAATCCTTCCTTTTCACTTTATACGATCTACTGATTTCGATTTATTTCTATCTTTCGTTAAGAAATTTTTTCATTTACATTGAATGATTTACCTCATCAAATTTGTAAATATCCTAAACCTTCACTAGGCGTCATAGCCAATATCAAAAAAGGCTAATTCTAAAGCGACTGCTTGGTTCCAGCGTTGCTGAAGTTCTGTCAAATCTTCTAGACCTTTCCCAACACGATTGAGTTCATCAACCAGAAATTGAACCCACTCTGCAAAGAAAGGACCTCTGTGGAGATTAATCCATTCCGAATGAATGTAGGCTTCAGGTAGAGCCAAATCTTTAGAACCCCAGTCTAAATAGAGACCTTCTGCAATGACCAGCATGACCAAAAGATGGGCATAGTTTGATGAATCCACTGCCGAATACATTAGATCCTGAAAGGCTTTTGTTACAGGATGCAAGGTCACTTCCAGATAATCATTCTCAGATACTTTTAACTCTTTGAAAGCCTTCTGGAAATAACCGTCTTCATCTGCTTCAAGAAAGCCTAGTTGCTTGGCAAAACGAAGCTTGGATTCAAGCTGGTCTGCGTGGGCTACGCAGGCACCCAGCATGGATAAGAAGGCATCAAAGAAGTGATAATCTTGAATTAGGTAGTCTTTTAAGACCTTATTCTCAATTGTCCCCGCAAAAAGTTCCTTAACAAAACGATGATTGATTGCAGCCTGCCAATCCTTCTGACTGCTTTTTAATAATTCTCCAACGGTCAAACCTGACTCAAATGCATAGTCTTGTGTTTCCATATTTATTTTTCCTTTCTTTACTCCTTAGTAATCAATAAAATATCAAGAGATACCAAGCAAAATCGTAATTCCACCTGATACTTTTAAAGAACATCGAGGGCATTTGCAGAGAGCTACCTAAACAAGCCTATCCAGTTTGTATAAACAAAAAAACTCCAATTACAATCGAGAATTAGAGTTGACTTACAAGATTAGATCGTTCATTTCGCTATACGAAAAAAACTGTTCACATTTCCCTTCGCCAGTCTTAACTGTATCAGGTTCAATGGGTATCATCTCAGCTTAAAGCACCCCAAATGTCTTTATTATTTAATTACTGCACCAGTATAGCAAAAAATGAAAGCCCTAGCAAGATATTTGACTGAAAAATATATTTATATAGATTTTGATACGATTTCCCTTTATTAAAACAAAACGTTCAAAATACAAACAAAAACCTCCACATTCAGTGGAGGCAATCTTTTTATCAATACAATTTTAAGTCGCGTGGGTCAACTGGGAAGGTTGGGTTGTATGGGTTGTGACGGAGTTTGAAGTGTTTGACATCTTCAATGGTCTGAGTTCCAGATAACTGCATAACTGTCTTCAATTCTGCATTCAAGTGTTCAAAGACTTGGCGTACACCGACACTACCACCAAGGGCCAAGCCATAGATAACAGGGCGGCCAATAGCTACCAAGTCTGCTCCTGAAGCCAAAGCTTTAAAGACGTGTTGACCACGACGAATACCTGAGTCAAAGACGATTGGTACGCGTTTGTCAACTGCTTCTGCTACTTCTTGAAGTGAGTCAAAGGCAGCTGGTCCACCGTCGATTTGGCGTCCACCGTGGTTGGTTACCCAGATACCAGATGCTCCCGCAGCAAGCGAACGTTCAACGTCCTCACGGCACTGTGGTCCCTTGACATAAACAGGAAGTCCTGAGTATTCAGCGATAAATTCTACATCACGTGGAGACAAGCGTTGTTTAGCTGATTTGTAAACAAAGTCCATTGATTTTCCAGCACCTTCTGGCAGGTATTCTTCAACAATCGGCATGCCAACTGGGAAGACAAAACCATTACGCTTATCAACCTCACGATTGCCCCCTACAGTTGCATCTGCAGTCAATACAATCGCCTTATAACCTTCAGCCTTGACACGGTCCATGATGTGGCGATTGATTCCGTCATCTTTACTAAAGTAAAACTGGAACCAATGTGGTGTCCCTTGAAGGGCTTCCGTAATTTCTGGAAGGTCTACAGTAGAGTAAGAGCTGGTTGTATAGAGGGAACCAAACTCATGCACACCACGCGCAGTAGCCACTTCACCCTGTTCATTTGCCAATTTATGAGCCGCAACAGGTGCCATAATGATTGGTGAAGACAATTTTTCGCCTGCAAATTCAATCTCTGTACTTGGATTTTCTACATTGCAAAGTGTATGAGGAACGATGAGTTTGTGGTTAAAGGCACGAATATTCTCACGTAAAGTGAAAGTATCTTCCGCCCCACTAGCGATATAGCCAAAGGCTGCTTTCGGAATAACTTGTTGCGCCATTGGCTCCAAATCATAGGTATTAATGAAATCTACATGACCTTCTGCATTGCTTGTTTTGTATGACATAAAATGCCCTCCTTAATAAGTAAGCGTTTACTTTGTATATTACAAAAATATCTTAACTCTTTTTTCAAAACTTTTCAAATATTTTGTTTGTAAATTTCAGAAATTTTATGTCTATGATAAAAAATCCTTATAACGGCAATAAAAAATAGATATTATCCAAAGAAGATTTTAAGTGCTACAATAACTGTATTATTTCTAGATGGGAGGTTCTATTTTTGGATTGGTCCATTGTTGAACAATATCTACCACTATATCAAAAGGCATTCTTTCTAACCTTGCATATTGCAGTTTGGGGAATTCTGGGATCCTTTCTGCTCGGTTTAATCGTTAGTATCATCCGACATTATCGAATCCCTGTTTTGGCGCAAGTAGCGACAGCCTATATTGAATTGTCACGTAATACGCCCCTTTTGATTCAACTCTTCTTTCTCTACTTCGGACTTCCCCAAATAGGGATTGTCCTATCTTCAGAAGTCTGTGCCGCTTTAGGACTGGTCTTTTTAGGAGGCTCCTATATGGCAGAATCTTTCCGAAGTGGGCTGGAAGCCGTCAGTCAAACCCAGCAGGAGATTGGATTAGCAATCGGTCTGACACCTGTGCAGGTCTTTCGCTATGTAGTTCTTCCGCAAGCAACAGCGGTGGCCCTACCGTCTTTTAGTGCCAATGTCATTTTCCTCATCAAGGAAACCTCTGTTTTCTCAGCAGTAGCTTTGGCCGACCTCATGTACGTCGCCAAGGACTTGATTGGACTCTATTATGAGACAGACATTGCGCTAACTATGTTGGTAGTTGCTTACCTTATCATGTTGCTCCCCATCTCACTGGTCTTTAGCTGGATAGAAAGGAGGCTCCGCCATGCAGGATTCGGGAATCCAAGTACTCTTTCAGGGAAATAATCTCCTGAGAATCTTACAGGGATTGAGCGTTACGATTGGGATATCCATCCTATCTGTCCTCTTATCCATGATATTCGGGACAGTCATGGGAATCATCATGACCTCCCATTCTAGAATCATACGATTTTTAACACGATTGTATCTGGAATTCATCCGTATCATGCCCCAACTGGTGCTACTCTTCATCGTTTACTTTGGCTTGGCTCGAAACTTTAATATCAATATCTCAGGTGAGACTTCTGCTATTATCGTTTTCACCCTCTGGGGAACAGCTGAAATGGGGGACTTGGTCCGTGGAGCCATCACTTCCCTCCCTAAGCATCAGTTTGAAAGTGGACAGGCACTAGGTTTGACAAACGTTCAGCTTTACTACCACATCATCATCCCACAGGTCTTGAGAAGATTGCTACCGCAGGCTATCAATCTGGTTACTCGGATGATTAAAACCACTTCCTTGGTTGTTTTGATAGGGGTTGTTGAGGTTACAAAGGTTGGACAACAAATCATCGATAGCAATCGCCTGACCATCCCAACTGCTTCCTTTTGGATTTATGGAACCATTCTAGTCTTATATTTCGCAGTCTGCTTTCCTATTTCCAAACTATCCACTCACTTAGAAAAACATTGGAGGAACTAAATGTCTGAAACTATCTTAGAAATCAAGGAACTAAAAAAATCCTTCGGAGACAATCCCATCCTCCAAGGACTTTCTCTAGAAATCAAAAAAGGGGAAGTTGTTGTTATCCTAGGACCATCTGGTTGTGGGAAAAGTACCCTCCTTCGTTGCCTCAATGGCTTAGAAAGTATTCAAGGTGGAGATATCCTGCTGGATGGTCAGTCTATCGTTGAAAATAAAAAAGATTTTCACCTAGTTCGCCAAAAGATTGGCATGGTCTTTCAAAGCTATGAACTCTTTCCCCATCTGGATGTCCTACAAAACCTCATCCTAGGCCCTATCAAGGCTCAGGGGAGAGACAAGAAGGAAGTAATGGAAGAAGCTCTGCAACTACTGGAGCGTGTCGGTTTACTAGACAAACAACATAGCTTTGCGCGTCAATTATCTGGTGGACAGAAGCAACGGGTTGCAATTGTCCGTGCCCTGCTCATGCATCCAGAAATTATCCTCTTTGATGAAGTGACTGCTTCGCTGGATCCAGAAATGGTACGTGAGGTTCTGGAACTTATCAATGACTTGGCTCAAGAAGGCCGTACCATGATTCTAGTAACCCATGAAATGCAGTTTGCCCAAGCCATTGCAGATCGCATTATCTTCCTAGACCAAGGGAAAATCGCTGAAGAAGGAACTGCTCAAGCCTTCTTTACCAATCCGCAAACCAAACGAGCCCAGGAATTTTTAAACGTCTTTGACTTTAGCCAATTTGGCTCATATCTATAAAGGAGATTCTTATGAAACTATTCAAACCACTCTTAACTGTTTTGGCACTTGCCTTTGCCCTTATCTTTGTCACAGCTTGTAGCTCAGGTGGAAATGGTGGTGCATCGTCAGGTAAAACCACTGCCAAGGCTCGCACAATCGATGAAATCAAAAAAAGCGGTGAGCTACGAGTCGCCGTGTTTGGAGATAAAAAACCGTTTGGTTACGTTGACAATGACGGTTCTTACCAAGGTTACGATATTGAACTTGGGAACCAACTGGCACAAGACCTTGGGGTAAAGGTTAAATACGTTTCAGTCGACGCTGCCAACCGTGCTGAATACTTGATTTCAAACAAGGTAGATATTACTCTTGCCAACTTTACAGTGACTGACGAACGCAAGAAACAAGTTGATTTTGCCCTTCCATATATGAAAGTTTCTCTTGGAGTCGTATCGCCTAAGACCGGTCTCATTACAGATGTCAAACAATTAGAAGGCAAAACCTTGATTGTTACAAAAGGAACGACCGCTGAAACTTATTTTGAGAAAAATCACCCAGAAGTAAAACTCCAAAAATACGACCAATATAGCGATGCCTACCAAGCCCTTCTTGACGGACGTGGAGATGCCTTTTCAACTGACAATACTGAAGTCCTAGCTTGGGCGCTTGAAAATAAAGGCTTTGAAGTTGGAATTACTTCCCTCGGTGATCCAGATACCATCGCAGCAGCAGTTCAAAAAGGCAACCAAGAATTGCTAGACTTCATCAATAAAGATATTGAAAAATTAGGCAAAGAAAACTTCTTCCACAAGGCCTATGAAAAAACACTCCACCCAACCTACGGTGACGCTGCTAAAGCAGATGACCTAGTTGTTGAAGGTGGAAAAGTTGACTAATACTCTTCGAAAATCTCTTCAAACCACATCAGCTTCACCTTGGATTATATTTGATTTTCATTGAGTATAAGATCCAATAACATCACAAAAAGAAATCAGGTAATCCTAGTGACTACCTGATTTTCTATGTTTTAGGCATTTTGCCAATTTTCTTGGTCTTCTTTAAATCGTTTTAGAAGGTCGAGCCCTTCTGGTGTGATATAGCCTTCTTCTTGGGCTAGGTGAATCAATTCACTGTAGTTAGAAAGTGTTACCAGCTTAACACCGGCATCTGAGAAGTTCTTATCTGCTTTTGGCAATTGGTAGCTGAAAATCGCTACAACTCCAAGCACATCTGCTCCTTCTCGCTTGGCTGCTGCCACGGCCTCGAGAACAGAACCACCTGTTGAAATAAGATCTTCAACCACTACCATTTTTTGACCTTGATCTACCCGACCTTCGATTTGATTACCAGCACCGTGGTCTTTTGGTTTGCTACGGATGTAGGCAAATGGCAAGTTCATCTTATCAGCAATAATAGCTCCGTGAGGAATCCCTGCTGTCGCAGTTCCTGCAATCACCTCAACCTCCGGAAAGGCTTCTTTGATAGCATCCACAAAGCCATTTTCAATTAGGGTACGAGTTTCTGGATAGGCTAGTGTCACACGATTATCAGTGTAAATGGGTGACTTGATACCAGATGCCCAAGTGAAAGGCTCCTCTGGTTTGAGGTAAACGGCTTGAATTTTCAAGAGGTGGCTAGCGATATCTTTAGCAAGTGTCATGGTCTTCTCCTTTTGTTTTTCTAATCTATTTCTTTAATTCTAGTCCTGTGTCCATTCATCCTTGATGGCATGATAAGCTGCAACAGGATCCTTAGCTTGGGTAATGGGACGTCCCACTACGATATAGTCACTACCGATTTGATAAGCATCCGCTGGCGTCATGACGCGTTTTTGATCTCCTACTGCAGCACCTGCAGGACGAATGCCCGGTGTCAGACAGATAAAATCTGGATTGGTGGCCTGCTTGATGAGTTGCACTTCCTGAGCCGAGCAAACGACACCATCCAAGCCAGCTTCAGCTGTCTTCTTAGCATAATGAATCACAGACTCTTGCAGGCTGGTTTGGATATTTTGAAAATCCTTCATCTGAGCTTCTGAGGTTGATGTGAGCTGAGTGACAGCTATCAATTTTGCTTGACTTCCAAGACCTTCACGCGCAGCCTTCATCATCTCTACACCACCAGCCGCATGAACATTGGTCATATCCACACCAAGCTGAGACAAGACCTTCATGGCTGACTTGACTGTATTGGGAATGTCATGCAACTTGAGATCCAAAAAGACACTGTGACCTAGGGATTTCAAGTAAGACACAATCTCAGGCCCCGTTGCATAATAAAGCTCCATCCCTACCTTTAGATAAAGGCTTTCTTCCTCTGGAAAAAGAGCTAAAAATTCCTTGACCGCCTCAAAACTAGGAAAATCAAGAGCAATGACTGGACGATGTTCTCGCATAGGTTTCTCCTTTTACCTTTGCTAGTGAGAGAGTCTGGCCACAAGAAGCCACGAAAAAAGGAACCTGCCAACAGCAAGGTTCCACGAAAAATGGGTAGTCTCCACCCTTTCACCGTCTAACCTTAGCTGCCTCTCTGGACTGCTTTAAAGGTTTTTTACTATTCTATTATTTCTACTAGCACTTGTCAAGTAAAAACATGGTCACTAAAGAACTAGGAGAGAAGAGGTAAAACCTAGCGGCGCGATGAACGTCGGGTCGTTTGGTTTTGATTGCCCTCTTCTTCCAGCTTTTTCCTTTCCTCTTCTAGTTTATTCTGCTGTTCTTCCAGTCTTTTCTTCTCTTCCTCTTTTTGTTTCTTCTCAGCTTCCTTAGCCTCTTGTTTGGCTTTTTCCTCAGCCTCCATAATTAATTTATCCGCCACAGTATAACTGTAAATTCCAGCTTCCATGTCGACCACACTTGGTTCTGACAATTGAGGCTTAATCTTACTGTAATAAGGCAATTTCTTACTCATTTCAGAAAGGGGAACCAAGACTTCGTCCGAATCATTCATAGTCAATCGAATTAAATCTGATGTGACCTTGCTTGGGGCCAGTTCCACCTTTTGGATAGCAGACTTGAGTTCTGGACTAATTTGAGAAAGTTCTGAGGTAAAGGTCTTGATTTGTTCGCTGTCATTAAAGAAAACTGATATATAAGTTTCTGGCAGACTCACCAAGCTCACCGAACTGGTCTCAAGCTGACCACTTGAAAGGATTGGATAATGACTTTCTCCAGAAACATAGTAGGCTACAATATCATATTCCTTGACCTTGATAGTAAACTTGGTTGGAAATTGATAGACAAGCTGAGCTGATTCAACCCAATAGTTAGACTTGATCTGCTCTTCATATTTTGCCTTGTCTAGCAGAAGGTTAATCGTATAATCTGAATCCTGAATGCCTGAAGCCTGTCGAATATCATCAGCTGTAGTTTGCACTGTTCCCTCAACACGAATATCCTTCATGGTCGCATAAGGACTGAGCAAATAAGCAGAGACAACCAATAAAAGCAGACTGAGAAACAAAATCGAGATAGCCCGCCAGATATGAACTCCTGGAATTTTCGGTTTGACCGGTTTTTCCTTTACAGGCTTTTTCTCTATTTTTTTATCCTGTTTATTCTGTTTCTTTGGCTCTTTGGATTTTGGTTCTTCTTTGGGTACTTCTTTTTTGACGTCTTCTGACTCTTCTGCTTCTTCTTTCGCATCTTCCTTAGCTGATTTTGGGTCTTTTGGTTCAGATTCACTCTCTTGGTCCTCAGTTGCATCTGACTTTTCAGATTTCGAAGCCATTCGAGCTTGTCTTTCCTTTTCCTTCTCCTCAGCTAAGGCCGCCTCTTCTTCAGCCTTCTTTTTTAGATATTCCTGATTTCGTTTCTGCCATTCTGATAACTCTTTAAATTCTTCGAGGATTTCTTTGCCCTCTTTTTTCTTATCTTTTGACATTTACTTTCCTTATGATAAATCTTTTTTCAACAATTGATAAAAATCTGCTAGAGATTTCAATTCCTTTGAAGCCTTCATCTTAGCTTGATAGTCTTCCTTGTGACTTAGTAAGTGAGAAAGCTTCTCTTCTAAACTGTCCAAGGTCAAATCGCTTTCTTGAAGCTCTTCTGCATAGCCTTTTTTTACAAAGTAAGCTGCATTTTCAATCTGGTCACCACGACTTGCTTCACGACCAAGTGGCACAATAACATGCAATTTTGCCATGGCCAAGAGCTCAAAAATCGTATTGGCACCACCACGTGTCACAACAATATCAGCCAATTCCATCAAGGGTTGATAGAGATTGGTCACATAGTCGACACGAAAAAGATTTTGGCTCAACTCGTTCAGGCTAGAATCTCCAGTTAGATTGATAATATTGTAGCGTTCTGTCAATTCTTTCTTATGGTCTGTCACCAATTGGTTAAAGACACGAGCGCCCGCAGAACCACCGACAAACAATATAGTTGGCAATTGGGGATTAAAGTGGGTTTGAATATCTACCAATTCATCTGGTTCTGGAGTTTTTTGGTCTGAAACCTTGGTCACTGCTCCCACATGCTCGACCTTAGACAAACTTGAAGCTTGCTCAAAGGTTGAATACATCTTAGTCGCAAATTTATAGGCGATTTTATTGGCCAAGCCCATAGACAGGTCCGATTCGTGAATAAAGACAGGCACTCCTGACACACGCGCAGCGATAACAGGTGGTACTGAGACAAAGCCACCCTTTGAAAAAAGAGCCTGTGGACGAAGTCGTAACATGATAAAGAGCGATTGGACAATTCCCCAACCAACTTTGAAGACATCCAGCATATTTTGCCAAGAGAAATAGCGACGCAATTTCCCAGTCGCAATAGAATGGAAGGTGACATCAAGACCCGACTTGAGGATTTCTTGGTGTTCAATCCCACGCTTGTCCCCAATATAGTGAACTTCCCAGCCATCTTCGATAAACTTGGGCATTAACAAAAGGTTGAGAGTAACGTGTCCAACCGTCCCCCCACCTGTAAAGACAATTTTTTTCATATTATTCCTTTAACTCCGCTACTGTGCCGATAAAGAGGTCGCCACGTACTTCAAAGTTAGCATACATATCCCAGCTGGCATTTGCTGGACTGAGAAGAACCACGTCTCCTTGAGTCGCAAGCTCGTAAGCCTTGCGGGTCGCATCTGCAATATCAGTCGCATCCACATAAGCCACACCTGCCTTGTCTGCTGCCCGTTTAACACGTTCGGCAGACTGACCCAGGATGACCATCTTCTTGAGTCCAGTAATGTCTGGAACCAATTCGTCAAACTCATTACCACGGTCCAAACCACCTGCAATCAAGACGACCTTGCTGTTGTCAAATCCTGATAAGGCTTTTTGAGTAGCCAAGATATTGGTTGACTTGCTATCATTATAGAATTTGACACCCTTGATTTCATCCACAAATTGGAGACGGTGTTTGACACCACCAAAGGCTGAAAGAGTTTCTTTGATGATCTGGTTATCTACACCACGAAGCTTAGCTACAGCAATCGTCGCAAGGGCATTTTCCACATTGTGGCTACCTGGAACTCCGATTTCATTCGCTGCCATGACCACTTCCCCACGGAAGTAGAGCTGACCATCTTCCAAATAAGCTCCATCAACCTTTTCCTGTGTTGAGAATGGTACAACTGTAGCTTGTGTTTTTCTTGCCAATTCTTTTGCCAAGTCTTGGTTAAAGTTCAAGACAAGGAAATCAGCCACTGTCATCTTGTTCTGGATATTCCACTTGGCTGCTACATATTCCTCAAAAGAACCGTGGTAGTCGATATGAGTTGGCATGAGGTTAGTAATAACCGCAATCTCAGGATGGAATTCTTGAACACCCATGAGTTGGAAAGAAGAAAGTTCCATAACAAGAGTGTCCTTGTCTGTCGCAGTTTGGGCCACTTGACTAGCTGGATAGCCGATATTCCCTGATAAGAGACCATGTTGGCCAGCAGCAGTCAAAACCTCCCCAATCATGGTCGTTGTGGTTGTTTTTCCATTTGAACCTGTGATACCGATAATTGGCGCTTCTGAAATCAAGTAAGCCAATTCCACTTCAGTCAAGACTGGAATACCCTTTGCCAAAGCCTTTTCAATCATAGGATTGCTGTAGGGGATACCTGGATTTTTCACCATAAGGGCAAACTCTTCATCCAAAAGTTCCAAAGGATGGCCACCTGTGATAACCTTGATCCCTTCTTCCAGCAAACTTTGCGCAGCTGGATTGTCCTCAAAAGGTTTCCCATCATTTACCGTTACAATAGCACCTAGCTTGTCCAACAAACGAGCTGCAGATTCACCAGACTTGGCTAAACCTAAAACAAGGACTTTCTTATTTTTAAATTGATCTATTACTTTCATGTCTCGAACTCCATTTCTACTCTTACTATTTTACCATTTTTATGGAAATAAAAAAGCCACAAAGTGTGTTTGTGACTCTTTCTTCTAACTGAATCTTGCCATATCATCTATGTGATAAATCGGTAACTCGAATAACTTGGTCCACTTGTTCCCAAATCAGAGGATTGTGGGTCGCAATAATAATAGTTCGATTCGGATTTTTTAAAGATTCTAGGATGGAAAGTAATTCCTCAGAGTTTTTGGGGTCTAGTGAAGCGGTTGGTTCATCTGCTAGAATCAAAGGTGGATCCTTTAAAATTATCTTCGCTAATGCAACACGTTGTGCTTCTCCTCCTGATAATTCAAAGATAGGTTGCTTCAAATCCAAATAAGAGAGGTTTACACGGTTTAGAGCTTGTTTCATCAAAGAGATTTTCTCTTTTTCTTTCAACTTTTTACCAACTAAACCCAGATTGAGATTCTCTTTGACGGTTTGACTTTCAATTAAGCCAAAATCTTGAAATAGGTATCCTAAGTAATCTCTAAAGAAAACAGAAGGCTTGATATCCTTAAGAGAAGTACCATCATAGATGATTTGCCCTTTGTCATATGGCTCTAATCGTCCAATCATATTCAAGAGTGTTGTCTTACCGCAGCCACTTGTACCGATTAAGGCATAAATTTTCCCACCTTCAAGATGAAGATTCGTATCTGAAAATAGCTGACGGCTTCCAAATTTTTTAGATATATTCTTTAGTTCAATCATCCTATTTTCCTTTCATAATTGTCATAGAAACACGAGATTCTTTATTAGCTTGACGGTAAAGCGTCAAAACTGCGCTAGCTAGAAAGACTAATAAAGTGAGCAAGCCAATCACCAAGTCTCGACTGCTTAAAATAAAGAGACTAGCACCAAATACAAAACTGGCAAATTGGCTAACCATATACTGAGCATGTGTTTCAAAAAATCGTAAACCTGAAATTCGTTTAATCAAGATATCTCGACGGAATTGCTCGAAATATAGAAGATTGACAGAATAAAAGAGTAACAAGGAACTAGCTATCCCAACAATAGCTCCTAAGATTAAAGTTGCTGTTTCAGTTTGAACTTCATTATAACGAGTTAGATAAACACTTCTTCCTTCTTTAAGATAGGATACTTGCTCATAAATTCCTGCATTTTTCAAGAGTTTAATCCCATCTTCATATCCTTTGACAAAGATATTCTTACCAGCATTGATAGACCAACTAGATTTGGAAATGATACTATCACCTGTAGAAGTCGGCGTAAATACAACTAAAATCGGATCAGTCAAATACTGAGTGGATACGGGATTCTCACCGTTGTTATAAACAAACCGCTTTTCTCCAGTTGGAAGATAACTAACAATCGCTCTCATTTCATACTCTAAAGGAGCGTCTTTATCCTCACTTGATTGTCCATAAGAGTTTAAACTTTCTTCAAAAACTTTCTTAAGTTCTGCTTCCTGTGAACGAAGAGATTCTGGTAATAAGAGTCCAAATTCCCCTTTTTGGAGATGGGCTAACTTCTGTTTAGTCTCATCATCTACTACGACCTTTTCCTTGTCCAAATAACTTGGACTAACATAGAGCGTATTAGCATCTGGGCTATAGGTATCCAGTGTCTCTCCCTGTTCATTTTTTCCTTGTGGATTGGCAAAATGAAACAGATTATCCTTTACATAAAGAGCTTGTTCTTCTTCGATTGCTTCCTTGGCAAAGGCATACCACTTGCTCTGATTTTCTGTATCATTTACTCTATCACCTAAGCCAAAAGAAATTTGATAATAGTCTGCTCTGTCCTGCCATGCTTGTTTTGAAATTTCAAGTTCTTTCAATCGTTGGTAAGACGTCAAACCTGTTTTAACAGCGTAGCCTACTGTAAAAACAGCTACTAACTGACACAATAGGGTTAAAGCCATCAGGCGTTTAAGGGGTAATCTTCCCTTAATAACGGGAACTAATGCTTTGTAACTCAAACTCATTAGATAAAGGAGCATTAGTAAAATTGAAATACCCAATAAAAACAAAAGATAGAAACTAATCCCAAAACCATAGGTGGCTAACAAGATAGGATAAAACAAACCTTGACTAAAAAGAACGACTCCCCCACCTAGGAAGGAAAGGAGGGCTGATAGAAGGAGCCATTTGATATCAGTAGATAAAGAATGCCCCATGATGGATAAGAGAGTCTGACCAGAAAAGAGTTTTATACCTGCAGCTCTCATTTCCTTAATCCGAGTGATAATCACTAGAGCAAAGAAAGATAAGCCAAATATTGCTAAACTAATTAAAATAAGGGGAATTAGTAACATTCTAAAAGCAAGAGAATAGGGCGGTGTCTTTCGGTCAGGAATTGCTTTATAACCCAAATCTCCTAATTTATCGGCAAGCTTTTCTTTCGTCAAGGAGCCTGACAAAAGGAGATAACTATTTAGCGGATCACTACGTTCACGACTTTCTTGGCTAGCTTCTTGGAATTCTTTTGGTAAAGTTCCCTGACCATAAGTTGCATAAGTAAAGTGAGTCGTCCCATCCTTACTCGGCTCTACGATTCTTCTAGCTATTAAACTCTGTTCTGAGTTTACAAAATTCTCTAATTCCTTTTCAAATACCTCACGCGTCGGTTCCTGAGTATCTTTTTTGACACGAAGTAAGGAAACGGAATCATAGCTTGCAAATAAATATTGTGGCGCACGTAAGACAATAATCCAAGCAAGGAAGAAGCTGAGAAAAAAAGTTGATAATAATATGAATAGTTTCTTCATAGTAGACTCCTTGTATAAGAGAATAACCCTATAGAACAAAGATTTTATGTTTTATAAATTCTTAGAATTATTTTCCTAGTTTAATCCATTACACCCTGAGAACCAAGACAACAAATTTAATCCTTCCTTATTTTGAAAGCGATTTCTTATAACTTAAGTATATCACTTTCTATATAATCTATCAACATATTTTACCAAGATATCATTAGTAATGAAGTTTTACAATTTCCTAAAAAATAGATGACATTAGCGGATTTTATTCCAGTTTTCATCTTCATACTTTACAAGCAAAAGAGATGATGTTGACTAAAAGACAATTCAAACTATTGTAAAATTTCTACAAAAAAAGAGAGCCAAAACTCTCTTTTTATCTTCTTTTACTTTTATGGACCGACATGAGGGTAATATCTCGCAAGCTAAAGTATGCTAGGAAGAGCATGGCGATTGCAATAAAGAATTCTGTCGGTAGCTGAAAGATTTGCAGGATAGACAACATGAGCAAAATCAAAAGTGCTACGAAAGCAAAGACGACAAGGACGATGTTGACTGTCCCTTTAATGCTTTCTGGTGTCGCAAATACATAGAGTAGTAATAAGAGGAGTCCTATGATTAAATAAACCATCTTTATCTCTTTCTAGCTCTTATTCAGCTGATTTTTTCTTCTTGTTAGCTTTCTCACGCTCTGCCTTGTTAAGGATTTGTTTACGCAAACGGATAGACTCAGGCGTTACTTCCATGTACTCATCGTCGTTCAAGAATTCAAGAGACTCTTCAAGGGTCAAGATACGAGGTGTCTTGATAACAGCTGTTTGGTCCTTAGTAGCTGAACGAACGTTAGTCATTTGTTTCGCCTTAGTGATGTTAACTGTCAAGTCGTTTTCACGAGAGTTTTCACCGATGATCATTCCTTCGTAAACCTCAGTACCTGGGTTGACAAAGATTGTTCCACGTTCTTCGATAGACATAATTGAGTAAGTTGTGGCCTTACCAGCATCGATAGAAACAAGGGCACCACGGTGACGACCACCAATTTCACCTGGAATCAATGGCAAGTATTGATCGAAGGTATGGTTCATGATACCGTAACCACGAGTCATTGACAAGAACTCAGTTGAATATCCAATCAAACCACGCGCTGGAACAAGGAAGACCAAACGAGTTTGACCATTACCAGTTGAAATCATATCCAACATTTCACCCTTACGTTCAGAAAGGCTTTGGATAACAGATCCTTGGTATTCTTCTGGAGTATCGATTTGAACACGCTCAAATGGCTCACATTTGACACCATCGATTTCTTTTACGATAACTTCTGGACGAGATACTTGAAGTTCATATCCCTCACGGCGCATTGTTTCGATAAGGATTGACAAGTGCAATTCTCCACGTCCTGAAACAGTCCATTTATCTGGTGAATCCGTTGGGTCAACACGAAGGGAAACGTCTGTTTGCAATTCTGCCTGCAAACGTTCTTCCACCTTACGAGAAGTCACCCATTTACCTTCTTTACCAGCAAATGGTGAGTTGTTGACCAAGAAAGTCATTTGAAGAGTTGGCTCATCGATGTGTAGGATTGGAAGAGCTTCAACTGCGTCTGTCGGAGTAATGGTTTCCCCGACAAAGATATCTTCCATACCTGAAACGGCAATCAAGTCACCTGCTTTTGCTTCTTGGATTTCACGACGTTCCAAACCAAAGAAACCGAAGAGTTTTGTAACACGGAAGTTTTTAGTTGTACCATCAAGTTTAGAAAGGGTAACTTGGTCCCCAACCTTAACAGTACCACGGAAGACACGACCGATACCGATACGTCCAACGAAGTCGTTGTAATCCAAAAGTGACACTTGGAACTGCAAAGGCTCATCTGAGTTATCTACTGGAGCTGGGATATGGTCGATAATTGTGTCAAAGATTGGTGCCATAGTCGCTTCTTGGTCAGCTGGATCATCCGACAATGAAGAAGTTCCGTTGATCGCTGAAGCATACACAACTGGGAAGTCAAGCTGGTCGTCATCTGCACCAAGCTCGATGAAAAGCTCCAAGACTTCGTCCACTACTTCTGCTGGACGAGCTGATGGTTTATCGATTTTGTTAACAACCACGATTGGGACAAGATCTTGTTCCAAGGCTTTTTTCAATACGAAACGAGTTTGTGGCATGGTTCCTTCGTAGGCATCTACAACCAAAACAACACCGTCAACCATTTTCATGATACGCTCAACTTCTCCACCGAAGTCCGCGTGTCCTGGTGTGTCCATGATGTTGATACGAGTTCCGTTGTAGGCAACGGCTGTATTTTTAGCAAGGATAGTAATTCCACGCTCTTTTTCGATATCGTTTGAGTCCATAGCACGCTCAGCCAATTCAGTACGTGCATCAAGCGTTTCTGATTGTTTCAATAATTCGTCAACGAGGGTTGTTTTCCCGTGGTCAACGTGGGCGATAATCGCAATGTTACGGATATCTTCTCTTAATTTTGTCATGATTTCCTCTATAGTATTCAAAATTTATTTTCTAACTGAACGATTATACCATATTTTCAAGTAAATAACATAACTCAAGCAAGTGTAAATGTTTTCACTCTGCTTTTCTTTTCATGTCAAGCCTTTTCAAAGCAAGCGACTTATGATAAGATAGGCACAGTATGCGTTTAGATAATTTATTAGCCCAAGAAACAGTTAGCCGAAAGGCCATGAAACAAGCCTTACTCAAAGGGGAAATTCTCGTCGATGGTTGCCCAGCCCGCTCCCTAGCCCAAAATATCGATACAGGACTACAGGAACTCCTTTTTCAGGACCGTATCATTCAAGGCTATGAACACACCTATCTTATGCTTCATAAGCCTGCTGCTGTCGTGACAGCCAATAAAGACAAGGAACTCCAAACCGTCATGGATCTCCTTTCACCTGACATCCAGTCTGACAAGCTCTATGCCGTCGGCCGACTGGACCGAGATACGACAGGGCTCCTCCTCTTGACCGATAACGGTCCCTTGGGCTTTCAGCTCCTCCATCCCCAATATCATGTCGATAAGACTTATCAGGTTGAGGTTAATGGACTTCTAACACCTGACCATATTCAAGCCTTTCAAAAAGGAATTGTCTTTTTAGATGGCACTGTCTGTAAACCTGCAAGACTAGAGATTCTATCTGCAAGTCCTTCCTACAGTCAAGCCTCTATCACCATTTCAGAAGGAAAATTTCATCAGGTTAAAAAAATGTTCCTCTCAGTTGGTGTCAAGGTTGTCTCTCTCAAACGCACCCATTTTGGACCTTGGAACTTGGATGATAATCTTCAAGAAGGAGACTATCGTCCCTTAAACTCAGAAGAGTTAGCAAGTATTTGTAACTTTCTCAGAAAAAGTGGTTAAAAAATGAGCTCGGAAATATCCAAGCTCGTTTTCTTATTTCTCAACTTTGACTTTCCCTTTCCAAGAATCCAAACCATAAGAAAGGATATAAATCTCAGAAAAACCTTGTTTTTTCAAGTAAAGGGCTGCATTTGTGACACGTTGCGCACGTTGGTTTTCGTAAAGAAGAACAGGTTTATCTTTACGAAGGGCTGCAAGACTAGTCTTCAACTGACTTGAAGGAATATTACGTGCTCCAAGAATATGTTTTCTGTGGAATTCAGCTGGGTCGCGCAAATCAATCAATTGACCCGTACGAATCAAGGCTTCAAATTCCTCATTGTCCACAATTTTAGCCGCACGGCGAATACGAAGATAGTTAAAGCCCATCCATGCCAACATTGCCAGTATAAGTGCCCACAAAATCCAAGTAACCATTAGTTCTTTTCTCCATTTTTCTCAATATAATCCAATTCTACCTTGTGCTCTCTGCGAAGAACCGCTTCTGCTTCTAGATAGTCTAATTTGTCCATCAACCCTGCATCGTAAATTCGAGAGAGCTCCAACTTCATCAGTTCAATATCATATAAGCGTTTTCCCATGTAAACAATAATACCAAATCGTTTGAGGAATTGCTGCACATCATAGAATGTTTTCATAAGACTCATTCTAGCAAAATTTTGTGTTTTTTTCAAGAAGAGAATCACACAATGCCCCTGATTTTCCTATCTTCTTTGGCGATTCTGACGCAAGTGTGGTACAATAAAAACATGAGAATTCAACAATTACATTATATTATCAAAATCGTCGAAACTGGCTCCATGAATGAGGCAGCCAAGCAACTCTTTATCACCCAACCAAGTCTTTCCAATGCTGTGAGAGATTTGGAAAATGAAATGGGGATTGAAATCTTTATCCGCAATCCAAAGGGTATCACCTTGACCCGTGATGGGATGGAGTTCCTCTCTTATGCCCGTCAAGTTGTCGAGCAAACCCAGCTTCTGGAAGAACGCTATAAAAATCCTGTCGCCCACCGCGAACTCTTTAGCGTCTCCTCCCAGCACTATGCCTTTGTAGTCAATGCCTTTGTCTCTCTGCTCAAGAAAAGCGATATGGAGAAATATGAGCTCTTTCTTCGTGAAACTCGTACTTGGGAAATTATCGACGACGTCAAGAACTTCCGTAGTGAGGTCGGTGTCCTATTTTTTAACAGCTACAACCGTGATGTTTTAACCAAAATGCTGGATGACAACCACCTGCTGGCTCATCATCTCTTTACAGCTCAGCCCCATATCTTTGTCAGCAAGACCAACCCTCTGGCAAAGAAAGACAAGGTCAAACTGTCTGATTTGGAGAACTTCCCTTACCTCAGCTATGATCAAGGAACTCATAACTCCTTCTACTTTTCAGAAGAGATTCTCTCGCAGGAATACCACAAAAAATCTATCGTAGTCAGCGACCGTGCTACCCTCTTTAATCTCTTGATTGGTTTGGATGGTTATACCATTGCGACAGGTATTTTGAACAGCAACCTCAACGGAGACAATATCGTTTCTATCCCACTGGATATTGATGATCCAATTGAGCTGGTCTATATCCAGCATGAAAAAACCAGCCTGTCTAAGATGGGCGAACGCTTTATCGACTATCTACTAGAAGAAGTCCAGTTTGATAGTTGAGAATCACTCTAAATCGAATAACTTAAAAACCTCAAGAACTAGCTTTCAACCCTAGTTCTTGAGGTTTTTTCTCCAGTAGCAAATCAAAAGTTTTTTAAAAAATCTTATTTTTTAAACCAAAATATANAGAGTATTAAAACGAGGACAAGTCCAGCTCCCACAACCAGTCCAAATACTGGAATATTTTCAAATAACGTTTGCTCTGGCTGTGTCTTCTCACTACTGTCTTGAGTTGATTCTGCCACTGTGTCGCCTTGTTTCGCTACTTCTTGTTCTGCTTTTTTCTCGATTTTCTTAGGACCATAATTTGGATTTACAAAGGCTACTTGTTTAGTCGGTTTAGAGTAGTCTTCTGCTCCTTCTTTGACTTGCCATGATACAGAATATAAAGTCCGTCCCTCCAATACCATTCCTAAATCAATTCGCTCACCAGGAGGCAATCCTCCACCTAAACCAACACTAAAAGCAAACGCTTGCTCCTCCTGATCCTCTTTTGAGACAATAAATCCATTCTCACTCACTTTTTTAAGACGAGATAACTTCCCTCTAATATCTCCATCTTTAAAGGTTCCAGTGAAGCTTCCGTCCTCTCCTAAAATAAGCGATGAAGCTCTACCAGGTTTAGTACCATTATTTGGCTCTTTGTTAATCCAAATACCTACTAACTCAGATGGCAAAGGAATTTCATCTCCAATTTTGGCATCGACAAGGGACTTGGGCATAGGGGGATTAGGATCCATATTATCTCCAATAATCGGGAGATTTAGAGAAGTATATTCAATAGTTGAGGTGTCTATCTTTGTTTTAGAGTCAAGGTTTAATTCATCTAAGTCACCTTCTCCTGCTCTAAATTCACCTTTTTTAATTAACGTTGGCTCCTTATTTTCTTTAGAAAGTTGGAACAATCTATATGACATAATCCCTAGAGAACTTTCGAACACTATAATACTGCCATCTGTGTAGGTATTAATAACTGTCCCCATTCTATGGCTTGTATCCCAAAATCTATCAAATAAGGGAGTTGGAGTATTACCATTCATATAATATACTTCAAACAGTTCCCATTTTTCACCATTAGTAAGACCAATTAATAATTCATCAGTCCCATTTCTATCAATATCCTTCAAAGCGTAACCAAGTCTATTAGCATTATTTTCAAATAGCTGTTTACTCTCCCACTTTGTAGTAATTTGTGGCAATAGTTGGTTGTAGTCAGTACTGTCAGCTTGGGCTGAATTCACTAGTGAAAACAAGCCGCAAAATAAACCCAGACAGGTCATCATGTTTATAATTTTCTTCATATTATCTCTAATTTTAATGTCACCTATATAAATTAATAAATATTATTTTGATGATAATGGTTATGCGTATGATAATGATTTTCTTGAACACGTAAATTTCTCAAATAATCAACTGCTTCTTCTGTATTTCTACGGATTCCGTCTAACTGCTGTAATTGTAAAGTTTGAACATAATTGTTGTATCTTAATGCTTGAAGCATTTTCTTAGTATCAATATATTGTTCCCTTTGTAACTGTAGCATTTCTTTCTGATAGTTCAACTGTAATTCTTTATATTTTGTATCATCATATAAATTTACAAGTTCCTTCATATTATCAGCTTTGAAATTTTCTAAAGCTCCTATGACAATTAACAATTTAGCAAAGTTTTCAAGTGATATTCCTTTGTCTCCTTTTTCAAATTGACTTAGGAACTGTGGTGATACAATATCTGAGGCAGCTTCCTTTAGGCTGAGCCCTCGTGCTTCACGCAGGTACTTAAATGTAGCTCCAAATGGGTATAGATTTTCCATAAATAATCTCCTTACATACTTCTAAAACTATTAGACAAAAATTTAGAAAAAAAATAGAGAAAAGAAAACTATAGTTACAAAATATTAGAATTCTATGCTATTTTTGGATTTTTTAAAAAACATTTAAACTATAGTTTAAATGTTGAAAAATTTAAATATCTATTATGGTATGATAGGAGAAAGAATAGATAAAAAAGTGAGCTTGTTATACTAGTATAACGAGGATTGACTTACCACACAGTCCTATTCTATCAGCCATCAAAGGAGAAAATGACATGGGAAAAACTTGAATGCTAGACACTAAAAAAGTATCTTATTTACTTTTAAGCTTATAAGACAATTATCATAAATTTTTTTGAAAAATAGAAATATATAAGGAGTTTTATTATGAAAAACAGAAATGGATTGTTGTTATTAGGTGCACTACTTGCTAGCGCTAGTTTAGCAGCTTGTTCATCATCTATGGATACAAAAGGAAAAGGTATCGTTCAGTTAATGAACGACAATCAAGAGAGAGTTTTCTATAGTGTGATCGATTCTAATGATGATGCATTACCTGGAAAAGATGAAAGAATAAACTACGTCTATATCACAAAAGGAGGAAAACTGAACGGGTACGAAATAGGCGGAGGGACTGTTGGTGCAGCCGTAGAGCTTCATATGGATGAAGTTGTAGGCAAAAACATCAATGAAGTTAGAAAATTAGCTGAAGAAAGATCAAAAAGAAGTTTTGAAATCGATAAAGTTAAAGCTAAGGCGATAACAGATGGATCAGGGAATAACACTACAAAAGAAGAGATAAAATTATATGTTAACGATGAAAATAAACCATCTTACCTTACTTACGTATCTCTAACTAGTGGACAAATTCGCGATAAATACTATGCCGGATATATTGCATACACTTCCAGCGTCGTTTCTTCTGGAGATTTACTCATTACCGAAGTTTCTAAAGGAAATGCAATAGGCTTTGATAAAGTAGATGGTGAAATTGTGAAAGAGAAATAATAAAAAAGAGGTCGCCACCTCTTTTTTATTTTTTCAAGTTGTCCATTGCATACTTGACCTCTTCATCCCTAAATTGTTCGCTTTGGAGTCCATCTCTGGTATCGGAAATTGCAAAGTCTGGTTCTGGCGCAGATTGTTTCAACTCTTTAGCTCTTTCTAGCGCGATTTCCTTCCAATCAATACCTGCATTTTCTACTGCGTATTTTGCCTCTTCAGGTGTAAAGCGATTTTCTCTTTGTAACTCACTCTCGGTGTTGAAACTTGATAAGTGGTTGTTTTTAGCATAGTCCTTAGCTTTTTCTATTGCAGCTTTTTTCCAATCAACATCTACATTATCAATAGCGTAGTTGACTTCTGGGTCATCAAATCCGTCTTCGTAGTCTAACTTTTCTTTAATAACTTTTCTTGAAACGAGAGGAGTTTTAGCATACTCTTTAGCTTTTTCCAATGCATTTTGCTTCCAATCAATACCCACGTTATTAAGTGCGTATTTTATAGCCTCTTCAGAAAAGTCTTCTTCCAACAATTTTTTTTCCATAGCATTGTAAGAAAGGTTAAGACTTTTATCATACGATTTAGCTTTGTCTAACGCTTCTTTTTTTTCTTTTTCTTTGTTTTTTTCAACTTGTGCAGTTTTAGTTTCTGTGTTTTCAGATTTTGAACCACAGGCAACTACAGTAGTCGCAAGAAAAACAATCAGCCCTACTAAACTAGCTAAAGTTATTAATTTTTTGAATTTCATTCATATTCTCCTTTTATACAATTTCCTAAGCCAGTAGCTTTTAAGGTNCTGGCTTAGGCTGTTAATGTGTAGTCTATTTTACTCTGCTAAAGGTTTGATTTGGCTCTTGAAGATAGAGTTCTTTATCTTTTAACATATATTTTGTTTTCCCTATTTCTCTACCTTCATCGTCTGTGATTGTCAATACTTTCTTTTGTTTATCAATTTTCACTAATCTTTTTTCTTTGTCTCCGTCTGAATCTTCAGAGATGACGGTCCCAGAATTTCCTTTAATCACCATGACTAAATGATCACGTTTTGTTAAAATTTCATAAGTTCCATCTAATGGATCACTAGTTAATTTACGAACTCCAAAGAACAGAACAAGAAAGATAGCTAGGCTAATTCCGATAGATTGTAGAGGTTTTGTTTCAAATAATTTTTTAATTTTTTCAATCAAACCATCCATATCTAGATTTTCGATTTGTTTTCCAGCTTTATCTACAAAAATTGACGCCTCTTTTTTGAGTGCTTCTACTCTATCAGGCTTCTCTGTAACTACTTCATTAATTGATTCTTCCATTCTTTCCGTAGTCTCATCGACTTTTTCTACGGTCACTTCTTCAGTATCTTCGACTTTTTCTACGATTATCTCTTCGTTCATTTGGTTTTCATGTTTTTCCATTATTTTCTCTATTCTCCCAGTTCAAAAAAATTTATTTAACCCACTTACCTGAGCCATCTACTTTGTAGCCATCTGGGGTCCGTTCGTTGACTGCCATCTTACCATTTGACTTGAGATAGTAGTCACCTATCCATGTATTACGAGCATAGCTACCCTCAGAAGTTAGGTAATAATAAGATTGGTAGCTGCTATCATAGACCCACTCGCTCTTAGCCATTTTACCATTTGATTTGAGGTAATAGCTACCTACCCAAGTGTTACGGGCATAGCTACCTTCTGATGTTAGATAATAGTATGAACTATAGTTTTTATCGTAAATCCACTCACTCTTAGCCATGTAACCACCTGATTTGAGGTAGTAATTGCCTGACCAAGCATTCTGAACATAGTTACCTGACGCATTTAGGTAGAAGTAAGAATTGTACTGAACATCAAAAATCCATTGATTCACTACTTTAACACCTGCTTGGTAGTAAGAAGAACCTGACCAGCCAGTCTGAGCTGAGTTAGAGTTAGAGTTAGAGTTAGTAGATTGTTTTGGAGTTTCAGTAGCTGTTGGTGTCTCTACCTTCTTAATCGGATAGTATTTATATCCAGAGATTTTAAAAACTTCTGAACGTCCGAAGTAACGTTTTCCAAAATCATCTGAACTGTAGATATCTAGATGGTAGTTCCCATCTTTTACTGGGAGTATATTAATTCCCTGTCTTATTCTATTACTTCCTCCAAATCTTCCAAAAGTGTGTGAAGAAGCAAGTTCTCCAGTATCTTCATTAACTAGATCAAAATCAAGATATGTATTATCATTAGTTGTAGAACTTCTTTGAAGGTCAACCGAAAGTATAGTTATTTCTCCTGTCTGTATCAAAGTGATTTTCAAGGGATTCTGAGTATCCTTGACACTCATATCTGTTAAGGCATGAACCGTTGTCGATTTAGAGGCTACATAACCTACTGACAATAAAGCACCGGCTAGTAAAGAAGAAGCCAACATTTTTCTGTTTTTCATAATAAAACTCCTTATATATTTCTATTTTTCAAAAAATTTATGATAATTGTCTTATAACCTTAAAAGTAAATATGATAGTTTTCTAGCGTCGAGCATTTAAATTTTCTCCATTTCATTTTCTCCTTTGATGGCTGATAGAATAGGATTGAGTGATAAGTCAATCCTTGTTGTACTAGTATAACAANCTCACTTTATTTCCTATCCTTTCCCTTATCATACCATAATAGATATTTAAATTTTTCGCTATTTAAACTATAGTTTCAATCTTGTTCATAAAAACAAAAAATAGCATAGAATTCTAATATTTTGTAACTATAGTTTTCTTTCTCCATTTTTTTCTCTAAATTTTTGTATAATAGTCTTAGAAGTATGTAAGGAGATTATTTATGGAAAATCTATACCCATTTGGAGCTACATTTAAGTACCTGCGCGAAGCACGAGGACTCAGCCTAAAGGAAGCCGCCTCAGATATCGTATCACCACAGTTCCTAAGTCAATTTGAAAAAGGAGAAAAAGGAATTTCACTTGAAAACTTTGCCAAACTTTTAATTGTTATCGGAGTTGAATGGAATGATTTTGTTCTCGCCTATGCAAATAAAGGTGGAGACTGCTTAGAATTACCTGCTATTGAATTTGGCAAGCATGTGGTCCATGAAGAAGATATCCTCACTTACATTGAAGAATACGAAAAATTATTTGATGTCTATCTAAAAGACAATCCACTTCAAGCAGAAATGATTTTTAAATCTATTAAATTAAGACATTATCCAACCATATCAAAGAGTCCAGAAACCATTGCCAGAATTCAAAACATTATCAAGCATTTAATGAAATCGGATGTCTTTAATAGTATCGAACTTGAAATTTATCGTGTTATCGTCAATCATTGCCCGATGGAACTCATTGACCATATGACCAAACAATTACTACTTATGTACAAAGAAAGTGCTAATACTGACACCTACATCCGTATTTTAAATGCTCTTACTTTCTCTGCAAAATACTTCTCTGAATTGGGCTACTATCAAAAGGCTGATGATATTATTAAAAAAATTAAATCACTTCAGACCTTCGAACGAGGCTATCTAGCTATTCCACTCATGTTCCTAGAAGTTGAACATGTTTACAATCAATTTAGATGGAATAAACCTGAGGCTATTCCTTTAGCGAAAAATCTATTTAATTATCTTCAAAGCGCAAAATTTATTGATCAGCAATACTACTCTAATTTTATAAACGCCTTCACTTATCATTGCCATGCATTAAATAAGACTGGTATTGATTTGTTCTAATCGTAAAAAAAAAGTTGCTCCATGTTATGTACTGCACCCCAAAAGTTAGACAGAAAAAATCTAACTTTTGGGGTGTTTTATTATGAAATTGAGTTATGATGATAAAGTTCAGATCTATGAACTTAGAAAACAAGGATATAGCTTAGAGAAGCTTTCAAATAAATTTGGGATAAACAATTCTAATCTTAGGTACATGATTAAATTGATTGATCGTTATGGAATAGAAATCGTCAAAAAAGGAAAGAATTGTTACTATTCTCC
>NZ_RJOH01000014.1:0-45511 GCF_003942995.1 Streptococcus mitis
TTGATTATATATAACTTTTCGTCTATACTTAGGGGTGAACACAATGTGATACTTACAGTGCCACTTTGTGTGCGATAAACTATGAGCCTTTTGTGCCATATTTTTCTCCTTTCGCTTTACAATTGGCTTGAACACCTTTATTGTATCGCGTTCGGAGTTTTTTTGGTATAACCTTCGACGCGCACCCGCATAGCGGGTGGTTTTTTTGTCTCTCACCTAACGGAGCGAGACGGACTAATAGTCACATAAGAAAATAGAGAAGGCAAACTAGCCTTCCCCATTTTAAGGTTATATCATTTTGCAACTTTGTTGTAAAAAGCTATTGAAACAGACTATTTGTTCACTAGTTGCCTAGTTTACCCATTCACCATTTCCATTTACTTTATAACCGTCTGGTGTTGTTGTGCTCACAGCCAAAGCTCCAGAATCGTAGGCATAGTACCAGTGCGGTCCAACTTTAAACCAACCTGTCTTCATGATACCTGCTTCGTCAAGATAATACCAAGTACCATTTTCCTTGTACCAGCCTGTCTTCATAGCTCCTGAGCCATCAAAGTAGAACCATCTATTTCCGTCTGTACCCCAGCCTGTAAACATAGCACCTGAGCTACTCAAGTAATACCAGCTACCATCTACTTTTACAAATCCAGTTTGCATGACACCTAGGTCATCCAAGTAGTACCATTTACCATCCGTTTTCACCCAGCCTGTCTTCAGATCACCAGACTCATAGAAATACCATTTTCCATTAGATTGCACCCAACCAGATTGGTCTGAACTAGAAGTTCTAAATTCTTTCAGCGCTTTTTCTACAACGACTGCTTTACTTTTAACTGTTGAAAGGTTTGAGGAGGTCACTTCTGTATACTGAATAGCAGGACCATATCCACCAGCCAATTCCTCTGAAGAAGCATCATCACCTAAAGCTAGAGAAATCGTTGCTACTTTCTGAGAACTAGCTGCATTTTTAAAAGCAGCGAGCCCCACATAGGTAAATTTAGAATTGATCAAAGCCTCATAATAACCTGTAAATTCTTTAGATGTTCCACCCTTCTTTTTCGCTACATAATTTGCCTTCTCAGCATGCCAATTTTCAATTGCTTTTAGAAAACCTTCATAGTTCACATCTAAAGCTTCTCCTCTTATACTATTACTAGATGGAAAAGCAGTCCAGATTTCTTTCGTAGAAAGACGCTCAGGTTTCAGAGTTACTGACACCTCAGTAGCTCGTACAAAAGCAGTTTTCTCAAGATCAGTAGACCATTTGATAGGAACATACTTATCTACCAAACCTTCATCAGCTGCTTCCTTACGAATCTTATTAATCGCATCCAAAATAGTTTGTTTATTTGGGGTTAAAAATTCTCCCTTAATCCCAACCAAAACATTGCCACTAGAGGGATTTAGCACTTCTGAGCTCAAGACATTTTCATTTCTACCATCTGCAGATTGTGTTGCCACCAATCTGTCATTGGCAAAAACATCATTTGTCAAAACTGCTCCAGCTAAAGTCAAAGCCAAGGCGCTAGCAAATACAATTTTCTTCATTTTTTCTCCTTTTATCCTTTAGATAGGACAGGTATTTTCAATATTAAATTATATCATATTTTCCTACTCTTTGCCCATTTCTACTAATGTTATAAAGCAAATGCTATTCACACCACAAAGTAGAAACTCCATTCTTTATTTCACAACAAGCTCATAACGTGTCTTACTTGTGAAGGTTTGACCGGCTTTGAGAATAACTTGATCTTTGAGGTCACTGTGAATGGCATCTGGTAAAGCTTGCGCTTCAAGGGCAATCCCATTGTGCTGTACCATTGGCTGACCTCCTATGATGACACTCTCATCCACAAAGTTTGCTGTGTAGACTACAAAGCAAGGAGCCTCTGTCTTGAAAAGCAGGAAGCGACCTGAATTTTGGTCATAAAGGAATCCAGCATTGTCATGACCTGCAGGAAGGGCAAATGGATGATCCAAACCTGATACCAGCTGGATTTGCTCATCTTCTTCTGCAAAGATATCCTTCAACAAGGCACCATTGTAGATGTGTTTAACCACATCACGACTAGCATCTGGAGTTTTGGCAGGAACACCGTCGGGAGCGATTGGATAAATGCCCTCTGTGTTTAGTTGGAAGACATGACGGTCAATCGTCTGCGTGAAATCACCAGACAAGTTGAAGTAGCTGTGATTAGTTGGATTGACCAGCGTATCCTGATCGGTCGTTACCTTGTAGCTGATTTCATAGGCACCAGTCTCTTCTAAGTGGTAACTGATCCAAATCTTGAGATTTCCAGGAAATCCTCCTGTCCCATCCGTACGCTCTGTGTAGAGGATCAAGCCATGGTCGCTCACTTCAACTAGTTCAAACAAGCTCGAATCCCAACCAGTTGAACCACTGTGGTTACAGTTGCTAGCATTGTTGACTTCAAGGTCATAGTTCTTGCCATTAAGCTCAAAGGTCACACCTGCAATACGGCCTGCCACAGGACCTACGCTAGCTCCATGCTTGGGACTATTGCCTACATAGCTATCAAAATCATCAAATCCCAAAATAACATTGGCAAAGTTTCCAGCCTTATCAGGTGTGACATAGCGCAAGATAGTCGCGCCATAAGTCATAACCTCAAGCTGGTAGCCACCGTTCGTCTCAAATCGATAGGCCAAAACATCTTGTCCCTCAACATTTCCAAACACACGCTCTGTGTATGCTTTCATTCTGTTCTCCTTTTACTATTTCTCTCAATCAAACAAACCATAGAAAGCGAATTGACAATCTATGGTTTGCCTGATAATATACAAATCCTCTTGTCAAGAATTCATAAACACTGTCTTACTTCTGATATTCGTGGATGATCACACCTTGTACCACACGGTTTACTGTTCCTGTAGGAGACGGTGTATCTGGTTTATTTTCTACCTTGAGTGAAGTCAATAGGGCAAAGAGTTGGGCATAAACAATGTAAGGGAAGACACGGTAAATATCATTCAAGACACCGCCACAACCAAGGGCCACTTCTTTGACATTTTCAAGACCAAAGGCTTGATCACTCAAAAGCACGATACGACGAGCAATCTGATCACCAGCAACTTCACGAACCAAGTCCAAGTCGTACTTACGAGTGTAGTCTGTCGTTGCACCAAAGACCAAAACAACTGTATCTTCGTTGATAAGAGATTTTGGACCGTGACGGAAGCCGACTGGGCTTTCATACATAGTCGCCACTTGACCAGCTGTTAATTCCAAAATCTTGAGCTGAGCTTCATGAGCAAGTCCGAAGAATGGACCGGCGCCTAGATAGATGACACGGTTAAAGTCGAGATCAACAAGCTCTTTGACATCTTCTGCATTGTCTAGAATTTTACGGGCAAGACTAGATACAACTTCAAAACGTTCAGCTTTCACAGCAAATTCTGTAGGATCAAAGACCAAGAGAGCTGTCAACATCATAGACGTAAAGCTAGAAGTCATGGCAAATCCGGCATCATTAGAAGCAGCTGGTTGCAAAAGCAAGAGATTGCGGTCATCTCCATGGGCTTGAAGAGCCAACTTACCATCTGCTGCACAAGTAATCGTCACTTGATAAAGCTCATCCACCAAGGCCTTGGCCAAATCAACAGTCGCCACACTTTCAGGCGAGTTCCCACTACGAGCAAAGGATACAAGGACAGTCGCCACATCTTTTTTCAAATAAGTTTCTGGATTGGCAACGATATCTGTTGTCGCAATGGCATTGAAATTCCATTTGCGTTCGTCATATACTTCCTTAAAGTAAGGTACCAAGGTATCTCCCACATAAGCAGAAGTCCCCGCACCTGTCAAAATAACCTTGATATAGTCATGTTTATCAGCAATCCCTTGCAGAAAGGCTGCAATTTCTTCATGTTTTGATTGATAAGATTCAAAAGCTTCTTTCCATACATCAGGCTGTTGGTAGATTTCACGTGTAGTGATTTCTGCACCCAATTCGATCAAGTCTTCTTTTGTATAATGTAGCATTGAATTCCTCTTTTTCTATTAAATATGGGAATGGGAGTAAGCCCCATTCCCATGTATATTCTATATAAAATGCTCTAACGATTTTCACGTTTTCACATCGTATACTCAATGAAAATCAAAGAGCAAACTAGGAAACTAGCCGCAGGCTGCTCAAAGCACTGCTTTGAGGTTGTAGATAGAACTGACGAAGTCAGTAACATATACCTACGGCAAGGCGACACTAGTATGGTTTAAAGAGATTTTCGAAGAGTATTATTCATCTTCGTCATCATCGAAGCCAGCTAACAGGTCATTGACTTTCACAATGCTTTCTGCAGCACGGCTCTTGTAGTCCGCATCTGCGCCTGTAAGGCTCGCATTGATAAATTCAATCACCATTGGAAGATTCATCCCTGCGTAAAGGTCAATATCACGACCTTCCATGATCAAGCGACTCACCACGTTACATGGTGTACCACCAAGAAGATCCGCAAAGACTAGGAAATCATCCAAACCTTCAATAGCAGCTTCAAATTTTGCAGTAAATTCTTCTGGGCCATCTTCTGGAAGAAGAGCTACTGTATAAATGTTGTCTTGTGGACCCATAATCATTTCTGTGCTACCTTTAAGTTCTTCACAGAAACGACCATGACTCACCAAAATTAATGATTTCGTCATAAATTATACGCCCATTCCAAGTGCAAAGTGACCAAGGGCAGAAAGACCTACTGCAAGAGCAATAATGATACCGATAGCTTTAGTAGAAGTCATACCTTTCTTACCAAGCAACCAGAAGATAAAGGCAGTAAAGATTGCTGGAAGCAAACGTGGGAAGATTTGGTTCAAGATGTCTTGGAAATCAATCATCTTTTCACCGATTGGCAATTTATAAGAAATTTCAAAGTTGATCATTGTGGCTACAAGAGCACCCATCATGAAGACACCAAGTACAGATGCAGCGTCAATCAAAGCTGTCAATGTACTTTGCATGTTGTTGATAAGGTTAACCCCTTCTTTGTAGGCAAATTCTAACTGTTTCCAACGGAAGATGTCATACACTACTGCAACTGCAATCCAAAGGAAGATACCCCAAGGTTGGCCAGCGATAGCCATAGTTGCTGCGATAGATCCCATGATAGCAGGTACAAGCGAACCAAAGATTGTATCTCCAAGAGGAGCAAATGGTCCCATCAAACCTGTCTTGATACCGTTAACGGCATCTTTTGAACCTACACCATCTTTTTCTTCCATGGCAAGGTCAAAACCAGCGATAATGGTATGGAAGAATGGTGAAGTATTGAAGAATTGAGTATGAACTTTCATCATTTCTTTCAATTCAGGAGTTCCATCCCCATACATTTTACGCAATTGAGGCAAGATCATGTACAGGTAACCAGAAGCTTGCATACGTTCGTAGTTCCAACCTAATTGGAAAGTAAACAAGCTACGTTTATTGATTTGATTAAAATCTTCTTTTGTAAGTTTGTAATTAGAATTCGTCATCTTCGATTTCCCCACTTTCTGATGGTGTAGAAGGTGCTGCTACAGCTACTTTTTGGCTATTTTTGAAGTGAAGCACTGCAAGGAAGATACCTACGATAGAAATACCAATCATAGACAATCCTTTGAAGTTGTTCACGAAACCAATTTTTTCAGCAACATCTTTCGGTAGAGTGCCTACGATACCAGCAACAGCGCCACCAAGACCTGTTACATATGAGTAAAGAACAGTCAACATAGCTGTCAAACCAAATCCCATAGCAAGGTAGTGAAGGTTACGTTTAACTGGAAGGTAACGAAGCAAGATTGCAAATCCAAGACCTGGAAGCATACGTCCTGCGAGAGTCAAACCATCTGCAACCCATTGGTATTTTGTAACAAAGTCTACTACGTGTTGTACAAATTCACCACCAAAAGCAAGCGCAAAGAAGACTGGAAGGGCACGAGATAGAGCCCAAGGAATCGCACCAAGCAAGTAGTTGCGTTCGATACCTTTATAGTCAAAGCGTTCGATTGCAGCATCCACACGGTGAGCGAAGAAAGTAGTTGTCATACGTCCAAGAACGTCAAAGTAAGTTAAGAGAGCTGCTACTGGCACAGCGATTGTTGTAATCGCAAGTGCTGTATCAATTCCTTGTGAAACAGAGAAGGCTGTCGCAAGAACCGCACCAGAAGTTGCGTCGATACGAGAAGCACCACCGAAGGTACCAACCCCAAGAACGAACAGTTGCAAGTTACCACCTATAAGCAGACCAGTAGTCACATCTCCCATAATTAAACCAGTAATGAAACCAGCAAATACAGGGGAACCTGCAGAAGAAACGATCGTCAACTCATCACAGATTTGATAAGCTGAGTACAAAGTGAGAAGTAAAATTTGCCACCATTGTATCATAACAATGACCTCCTAAAAATTTTTTCCTATTTTAATAAGCTCAAAAAGTCTGAAACTGGATCATTTGGAACCATTTGAGCAGTAAGTTTAACACCTTTTTCTGCCAATTTGTGGAAGTCTTCCACATCCTTGTCTACTACGTTGATAGAACGTGTGATGGGGCGAGTTTCTGGTGTTTGAGACATATTCCCAACATTAAGGGTTTCAAGTGGTACACCTGCTTCGACCAAGCCAAGGAAGCGGTCTGGTTTACGAGCCACGATAAAGAGACGTTGGCTATCGTATTTACCAGCAAGAATATTGGCTGCCGCTTTTTCAATTGGCAAAATACTCAATTTTACACCTGGTGGTGTCGCAAGTTTCAAACCACTCTTTTCAACGTCGTTATTGACAACTTCGTCATCTACAACCATAATACGTGAAACATTTAGTTTTCCAGCCCAAAGATTGGCTACTTGTCCGTGGATCAAACGTCCATCGATACGGCATCCTACAATTGTCATAAATTTTCCCCCTTTATATGTTTTAGTGTAGGTTTACGAGTTAAATGAATCTCTTCTTTATATTCACCCTCTGTCTCAAAGATAATGATGCGGTTGGCACCTTCCTTAAGATAACTATGAGGGATATAAAGCGAGAGGGTTGGGCCGACGTTCCAAAAACGTCCTAGATTCTGCCCATTGACAAAGGCAACTCCCTTACCAAACTCAGACAAGTCTAGGTAAGTATCTTTTGGCTCTTCGACTGTAAAGTCATAAGCGTAAAAGGCTGGTTGTCCTTCTGTCCATCCTTTTGAAAAATCAATGTTCTCAGGATTGTCTAGAGGAAGTGGATAGTGTTTCCAGTTTAGTAAGAAATGCAAATCCTTACAAACCCCTGTCCGAATTCCCTTACGTTGCGTATCCGCTAAGAACTTGTGTCCATAGTTGACACGCCCCATATTTTCTACCAAGATATCTAACCTAGATAGCGCTTTCTTTTTACCTTGATAAAAAATATCTTCCCCAATCTCTGTCTGATATTGGGTTTCGACCCACTGACCATCGACATAAAGCTGGGCCCTATCTCGACCATCAATGATACGAAGTCTTTCTTCTTCTGCATCCCAGTTTGTTTCTGTTCGATAGAGTAGATAGCCATAGCTTTGTCCCAACTCCTCCATCTTTTTAGGATAAAGGCTTTCTACAGGACTGGACAAGCTATCTAAGTTTTCAAACAAGGAAACTTTTTCAACCAGTGGAATAGCATCCAACTCCATACTCTCTTTGTAGAGTGGTTCCAACTGGGGATACTCTGGGAAATGTGTTGCCATCATCTTCTTGACTGCCAAATATTTAGCAGTTGGATTTCCTTCTTCATCCAGAAGGGCATCGTAATCATAAGATGTAACTTGTGGCAGGTCCAAAGTCCCTCGAGCTGAGCAACCATTCATGAAACCAAAGTTTGTACCACCATGGAACATGTAGAGATTGATAGAGCCTTGTTCCAAAACCTCTCGAACTGCATCTGCCAACTCTTTCGGATCCCGTGTGATAATCGGCTCTTTCCAACGATTGAACCAGCCATCCCAGAACTCCATACACATGAGTGGCCATTTCTTACCATGCTCATCAAAGAATTCCTGCATCTGTGAAAAGTTGTACGGAGCTTTAGAACCAAAGTTTCCTGTTACAAAGAGGTCATCTTCGATTAAGGTTCCAGCTTTCAGAGTAGCTCTCCATGGACCATCTGAGGTAAAGAGAGGACAGGTTACGCCACGCTCTTCCATCAACTGTCGAATTGCTCTCAGATAAGCCTTATCTTCTCCATAAGAACCATACTCATTTTCAACCTGCATCATGAGGATATTGCCACCCTTGTCCAACAAATGTGGAACCAACCGTGCCAAGAGCTGGTCATAGTAGTGACCGACAGCCTCAATATAGGCTGGGTCTGAGGAACGAATCCTCATATCTTTGGTTAAGAGCCAAGCTGGTAAGCCACCGAATTCCCACTCCGCACAGATGAAGGGCGACGGACGAACGATAGCGTAGAGACCCAAATCTTGTGCCGTTTGGAGAAATCGCTCCAAATCCAGAGCTCCTTCAAAGTGAAACTCACCCTCACGAGGCTCGTGTAAATTCCAGGCCACATAAGTCTCTACTGTATTAAAACCAAGAGCCTTCAAGTTATAGAGCGAATGATACCAATCTTCTGGAGGAACCCTAAAATAATGAATGGCGCCAGATAAAATCTTAAATGATTTTCCATCGAGATAAAAATCATCCCGTATCTCAAATCGTGTCATATTCTTACCTTCTGACAACTAAAGTTTACGCTTTCATTTGTTGATATAGTAAATATAACTCAATATCTTACATTTGTCAATAGGTTTTCACGATTTTTTTCATTTTTACTAATTTTTACAAAAAAACTTATAAAACCTTACTATCTCAAGAAATAATTTCATCTTAATTGACATGTATAAAGATGTAAGAAATTCTATTAATTTCTATGTAAATTAACCTTATAGCCTATTATTCTAATTTTTTTATTCAAAAGGCTACTATTCTTTCCAGTTTTATGGTAAAATCTTTAACTGAGAAGGAAAATCGAGGTGAAAATATGGCAATTCCAAAGTATCAATATATTAAAGATGAATTAAAGAACAAAATCATTTCTGGTCAATTTGCCAGTGGAGATAAATTCTACACTGAAGCTGAATTGATTGCAATGTATGATGTGAGTTCTATCACAGTTGTACGCGCCTTAAACGACCTTGCCAAGGATGGCTATATTGTCCGTCAACAAGGAAAGGGTACATTCGTTTCACGCGCACGTAAACACAAACTCGTAGAGTTTTCAGATGTAGAAGTTTTTGAAACTAAAGATGATAAAGTTACCGTCCTTTCTATTGAGCGTGGAAACAAACTAAGCTACTTAGAAAAACTTGGACTACGCGGAGATCAGTTCTACTACAAGATTGAACGCGTACGCGAAACAGGTGGTGTTGTGTACATCTACCATACATCTTACATCCCAGAACAATACGTCAACGCAAATTATCCAAATCTTGAATATTATAGCTCTATCTATAACCGTTTCAAATTGGATTACCACATTCACATGAATGATGAACATTTTGAAGAAATCAATGAAATAGCATTTCCAACTCCAGAACATGTGGCTTCGGTCCTCGGAGTCGATGAACAATTCCCAACCGTTTTACAAACCAAGACTACTAAACTAGAGTCTACTGGTCAAGTTCTCGCATACAGCGAAACATATAAACGCGCAGATTACTACAAAATCAAATTCATTTCATGTGACCGTGATCACTAAGAAGAAAGTCTAAGCCTAATCGCTTGGGCTTTTTCTATGCTTATTATATGACATTAAAAATGTATTTTCTATATGTCAATTAAGATAGACTAAATTTGTTTAAATTTTACTAAAATATAGGTAATTTTTTATTAAAGTCACTTTTATAAAAATAAAAATCGAAGTTCTTCTACTCCTATAAATAGAGTAATAGAACTTCGATTTTTATTCTAATTATCCTAAACCTAGACGTTCAAAGATATCATCCACTCGTTTAGTGTAATAAACTGGGTTAAAGATTTCGTCGATTTCTTCTTGTGTGAGGCGTGATGTCACCTCTGGATCTGCTTCGAGAAGTGGTTTAAAATCTACTTGGTTGTCCCAAGAGTAGGCTGTTTTTGGTTGCACCAAGTCATAGGCTTGCTCACGGGTCATGCCTTTTTCAATCAAGGTCAACATGGCACGTTGGCTAAAGATAAGACCAAAAGTTGAGTTCATGTTGCGGATCATGTTTTCTGGGAAGACTGTCAAGTTTTTAACGATATTTCCAAAACGGTTAAGCATGTAGTCGATCAAGATGGTCGTATCTGGTGTGATGATGCGCTCAGCTGATGAGTGCGAAATATCACGTTCGTGCCAGAGAGCCACGTTCTCATAGGCTGTCACCATGTGACCACGGATAACACGCGCAAGACCCGTCATGTTCTCAGAACCGATTGGGTTGCGTTTGTGAGGCATTGCTGAAGAACCTTTTTGACCTTTGGCAAAGAACTCTTCCACTTCACGTTGTTCAGACTTTTGCAAACCACGAATCTCAGTCGCCATACGTTCGATTGAAGTCGCGATGCTAGCAAGAACCGCAAAGTACTCAGCATGAAGGTCTCGAGGAAGCACCTGTGTAGAGATTTCTTGAGCACGGATACCAAGCTTGTCGCAGACGTATTCCTCTACAAATGGTGGAATGTTAGCAAAGTTCCCAACCGCACCAGAAATCTTACCAGCTTCCACACCAGCAGCCGCATGCTCGAAACGCTCGATGTTGCGCTTCATTTCGCTGTACCAAGTCGCCAATTTAAGACCAAAGGTTGTAGGCTCAGCGTGCACACCGTGAGTACGCCCCATCATGATGGTGAACTTGTGCTCCTTAGCCTTATCAGCGATGATGTTAGTGAAGTTTTCAAGGTCACGACGAATGATGTCGTTGGCCTGCTTGTAGAGGTAACCGTAGGCAGTATCCACCACGTCAGTAGAAGTCAAACCATAGTGAACCCACTTGCGCTCTTCACCAAGAGTCTCAGAAACCGCACGCGTGAAAGCCACCACATCGTGACGCGTCTCCTGCTCAATCTCCAATATACGGTCGATGTCAAAGTCCGCCTTCTCGCGAATCAAAGCCACATCTTCCCTAGGGATTTCCCCCAACTCAGCCCATGCCTCGTCAGCTAAGATTTCCACCTCAAGCCAAGCACGGTATTTATTTTCTTCACTCCAAATGTTCGCCATCTCAGGGCGAGAGTAACGGTTGATCATGATGTTTCTCCTTCCCTAATTAAATTAATAAAAATCTTTCTTAATGTAACTTCTACATCCCAATCCTTAGAGACAATCAATTCAATAACCCCTTCATTTATATTTTGCTTTAAATTACTTAACATATCATGTACATCTGCTTCAAATGTTGAACCTGGTTCTGTCTTTGAAATACAGTATTCTTTAAATTTGTCAAAACTACCAGCATTAAATACATTATCGAACTTCAAAGAGTAATTTTCTCGACTAATCTGATCAAATTCTATATGATACTGTTTCTTAACTGTATTAAGAATCGTTAAAAGTTTCTCATCCCTTTTTTTGAAAGAATCTAACTGATTTTCAAACAGTGCTAATTCTAGTGGCGTTCCCACTTTATTCTCACGAAATTCAACTAGTTTAACATGCTCGAATAATTTATCACCATTGAAGTTAGAGTCGAAAGTAAAAGCATTGCTTCTTAAATATTTAACTAACCAAAGCACTGGAACATCAATTATGTTGTCTTTAGAATCCGTAATTATTTGATCAACTTCTCTTAAAATTTCTTCACAATGATAGTCTTTACAAGAAACAAACAATTTTAAAATCTTACCTGAAAGAATTTTATTCCCACCAATATTTATCAGAATTTCTTTCATACGGTCATAAAGATACTTATGCTCCCCTTTATGATTAATATTAAGTGGTTCGTAGTATTCACCATCTAAGTAATTATGACTTTCATATGTAAATTTCTTTTCACATTCAGCCAGCAAACGATGCTGTATAAAATTTGAATATAAATCTTTAGTTACACTATATGATAACGAACAATGGTAATTCGGATTTAATTTTTGCAATGCACTATCGTTTAAATCTTTCAATGCATGATCACTAAATATCAAATCTTCAGCTGCTGTTTGTAAAATAGAATCTTCATCTATCATCTCAGTTCTAAGACTGTCTTTAATTTCATCAAGTTGATTTCTTATATCATGGTTATAAATCTTCAATTTGATTCTTACACTATCAGCCGTTGGTCGTTCATCAGCTCTATAGCTCATCATCATATCAACCAGATTGTCTAACTCAAATAAATATGGATAATATTGTTCAATATGCCGATAGTCAGAACCTGCTGGATTTTCACCAGTAAAACACTCATTAATAATTAAACCTAAAGAATAGATATCCGATGCAAAAGTAATAGTGAGAGCATTACCCTCTATTTTTTGTTCAGGAGAAAGGTAATTTCTATTAACTAGAAGGTCATCTGCGACTGTCAGTCCAGCGTCCTCAAAATGTGCAATACCAAAGTCACTTAAAACAAGGTGATATCCACTAATTAATACATTTTCTGGTTTAATATCTCTATGGATAATCCTCTTGTCATGTGCAACATTCACTGCTTTTATTAATTGAATTAATAAATCCAATCTTTGTAAGGGAGAATAATTTTCACGATGATTAATTACATCTCTCAAAGTTTGGGGATAATAATCCATGACTGCATAAAAGAATTTTGTTTTAACTTCTTCGTCTTTAGGAAATTCTCCATAACTATCATAACGAATAATATTAGGATGATTGTCGTTTAAACAAAAGTCAAGATCTTGCTTTAATCTATCAATTTTAATTTTATTTGCTCGACCTCCGGAAGTTGGTAGTTGCATAATTTTTACAGCTTTTTCTATCCCAGTATTATCAGTTGCTAAAACTACTACACCCTGACCACCCTGACCTAGAATTCGAATAAAACTAAAATTATTAGATTCCAAAATTTCATCAATGCTAAATCTCTTTTTGAGATTTTCAATAGCTTCATCAGTTAAATTCATAACCTCACTCCTCACTCAAAATCCTCTTTCCCAATAGCCACCGACGGATAGTGCGGCAAGCTACTCAGATCTGTATCCAATGGCGAATCATAGATAGCCAGATAATTATTTGGATATTGAATCTTTAATTCCTGATATTGGCTTTTACTTTTTCATGGTCGGCACTGGCAAAGAGCACTTCCACAACGGCGATTTCTTTTCCTTCCTCCACAAAAGCGTTGACAATAATTTGAATCATAAACTGGTCTCCATTTAGCTTTAAAGATTATCATTTTCTGAGTCTTCATGTATAGAAAATTCAAATGAAATTCTCTCAGGATGTCTAGGCAGGCCATAACTACTCAGATAATCCTTAACTTCCTTCACGGAACAAGAATATTCTAAGACTAGCTGATTGCCAGCTCTCTCTAAAATACGAATCCCCTCTCTATCCGCAATCTCTGGAACAATCAAATCGTCCGTATAAGTCAGTGTAACGGTAGTTATTTCATCATCTAGCAATTCATCAAATTCTTCTGTCATTTCAAAAATCAATCCCCTCCCCAAACTCAACCACACTATCTGGCACATCACTAAACAAAGTCACATGCCCCATCTTGCGGTTGTGCTTCGCTTCTATTTTACCATACATGTGTAGGTGGGTGCTTGGATTTTCTGCGACATACTTTTCAGCGGTCTCGACGTGTTGGCCGAGAACGTTGAGCATAGCGGCTGGCGCATGCAGGTGGATAGCTGGCAATGGCGATCCCAAAACACCCAAAATATGGGTATCAAACTGAGAGAAGTCGCAGGCTTCGATTGAGTAGTGTCCTGAGTTATGTGGGCGTGGGGCAATCTCATTGACAATGATGTCATCAGCTGTCGCAAACATTTCCACACAAAGGGTTCCAGACAAGTTGAGTTGCTCAGCGATTCTCACTGCCATAGCTTTGGCTTTATCAGCTAAACTTTCAAAAATGCGAGCAGGCACAATAGTTTTTGAAAGGATGTTGTTTCGGTGAATATTTTCCTGAACTGGAAATACCGTCACGTCCTTGCCATTTCCTGACACAATGACAGAAATTTCGAGGTCAAAGTTGACAAATTCTTCCAAGACACAGTCTGCTGAATCCGCTAGCGCATAAGCTTCTTCCAAGTCTTCTGCCGAGCGAATGACCTTTTGTCCATGCCCATCATAGCCACCAGTAGCAGTCTTGAGGACATAGTTTTTAGACAGGTCAATTTCTGCCAAGTCTTGGCTTGAGTTCACAACCTTATAAGGTGCTACGGTAACTTGGGCCTTATTTGAGAGGAAGTCCTTTTCAAAAATACGATTTTGCGAAATGCGAAGGAGGTCGGTTCCTTGAGGGAGTTGACCATCCTTGATGACAGCATCCAAACCGTCAGCGTCGACATTTTCAAACTCATAGGTGAGGACATCGCAACGCTCAGCCAACTGACGGAGGGCATCCACGTCGTTATAAGAAGCCACTATGATTTCCGCTACACGAGAGGCCGGGCAATCCGCCGCAGGATCCAGCGCGATAACCTTGTGTCCCATGTAGATAGCAGAAATGGCCATCATCTGCCCCAGCTGACCGCCACCGATAATTCCGATTGTTTTAGATGAGCTCATTTGTAGACTCCTCTGCGATTTTTCCTTGCTCTTCTGCGAAATCTGCCAATGCTGTCGCGATAGACTGATTCTCTACTGATAGGAGACGGAGGGCGAATAGGGCTGCGTTTGTCGCTCCTGCTTCACCAATAGCCATTGTCGCAACTGGTACCCCACCCGGCATCTGTACGATAGAGTAGAGCGAGTCCACACCGCTAAGAGCATGAGACTTGACAGGTACCCCTATGACAGGAAGGGTTGTTTTCGCTGCGACCATACCTGGCAAATGCGCAGCACCACCAGCACCTGCGATAATGACCTTGATACCACGGCTACGAGCTTCTTCGGCATGTCTGAACATGAGGTCTGGTGTGCGGTGGGCAGAGACAACCTTCTTCTCGTAAGCTACACCGAAGCGGTCTAGGACTTCTGCTGTTTTTTGCATGGTTGCCCAATCTGATTTTGAGCCCATGATAATGGAAATTACTGGTTTAGTCATAACTTTTCCTTTTCTTTCCTTTCTTTTTTCAATCACCTTAAGTTGTGAGGGACGGAAGCAGCCACCAAAGGTGTCTCATGCCTAAATTGGAAGCCCAAGGTCTTCCAATTTCCCTGAACGATTGGATTGTCATTCAATCGTTCTTTCACAACGACGGTGATTGTTCTATATTAGCTCGCTAACGCTCGCAAATCAAACGACCATTATCATATTTGGCGACTTCGTCGCGTTATTCTTATATCTTTACTTAATTGCCTTGCTTCCAATATCTGTTCGGTAGAAGAGGCCTTCTGTTTTTTGTTGGGAGAGTTCTTGGTAGATGGTTTCTTGGGATTCTTTAACGGTATCGGATGTGGTGACGAGCATATAGACACGTCCGCCGTTTGATAGCAGTGCTCTGCTATTTTCCGCAAACTTAGCCCCTGCATAGTAGGTGATGATGTCGCCCTCGGTTTTTGCTGGCAACTTAACACCTTTTTCATAATCTAGCGGGTAGCCCTTGGATGCGACAACCACACCCAGTGTCACACCCTTGTCCGTCCAAGTGATGTTTGGCTCCTTGCTATCAAGGATATCCGTGATATTTTGTGCAAAGTCGGAGGTCAGACGAGGCAAGATAATTTGTGTTTCAGGATCTCCAAAGCGAGCGTTAAACTCAATGACCTTAGGTCCATCAGCTGTCAAGATAAGCCCTGCGTAAAGGATACCCAGATAAGGACGACCTTCTTGAATCATGCCCTCAAGGACTGGCTTGACAATCGTGTCAACCGCTGTATCAACCACACTCTGTGGTAAGTGTGGAACTGGCGCATAGGCACCCATACCACCCGTGTTAGGCCCTTTGTCGCCATCGTAGGCACGTTTGTGGTCCTGAGCTGTCGGCATGATATAGAATTTGTCCCCATTGACAAAGGCAAAAAGTGAAAATTCCTCTCCTTCAAGGAATTCCTCAATAACTACACGTGCACCCGAGTCACCAAATTTATTGTCCAAAAGCATCTCATGAGCGGCTTCGACTGCTTGCTCGACTGTCTCAGCAACGACGACACCTTTCCCAAGCGCCAAGCCATCCGCCTTGACCACGATAGGAGCCCCCTGCTTTTCGATATATGCCTTGGCTTCCTCAAAATCTGAGAATGTGCCATAAGCTGCTGTCGGAACGCCGTATTTGACCATGATTTCCTTAGCAAAATCCTTGGACCACTCCAGCTCCGCTGCAGCCCTAGTCGGACCAAAAGCCTTGAGCCCAGCTTGGTTAAAATCATCAACGATACCAGCAGCAAGGGCATCATCTGGCCCGATGAATGTCCAAGCAATATCGTTGGCCTTTGCAAAGTCAATTAACTTAGAATGTTCGGAAATAGAGATGTTCACCAATTCTAGACTATCCAGAGTCATCCCATCATTCCCAGGAGCTACAAAGACCTTTTCAACGTCTTTTGATTCAAGCAACTTCTTAGCAATCGCATGCTCACGACCACCCGAACCGATAACTAACAGCTTCATTTCTCAACCTCTTTTGCGAATTATTTAATAATATTATATCATAAACGTTCGTTTTAATCTTGTTCTATTCCGTTTTTTAAGCAAAAAAAGGAAAGAAACTGTTTTCTTCCCTCTTGTCTTCTTAATGTCTAAAATGTCTCACGCCTGTGAAGACCATGGTCAAGCCATATTTGTCAGCAGCTTCGATAGATTCTTGGTCACGAACGGAGCCACCTGGCTGGATGATGGCCTTGATACCTGCTTTGGCGATTTCTTCCACGTTATCTGCAAATGGGAAGAAGGCATCGGAAGCAAGCACAGCGCCGTCAAGACGGTCTTTAGCTTGATCAATAGCGATGCGAACAGAAGCCACTCGGTTGGTTTGACCTGGTCCAACACCCAGCGTCATATGATCATTGGTCACGATGATACCGTTTGATTTCACGTACTTGATAGCCTTCCAAGCGAACTCAAGAGCAGTCGCTTCTGTCTCGGTTGGCTGGCGCTTGGTCACCACTTGCCAGTCAGCTGGCCTCTCTTTGACCACGTCTTGGTTTTGCACGAGAAGTCCACCAACCACGCCTGTGTACTCCGCTTCCACTTCACTAGCATCTTGAGTGTCAAATGGCAAGGCAAGAATGCGCAAGTTTTTCTTTTTGTTGGTCAAAATGGCTAGCGCTTCATCCGTATAGCTCGGTGCGATGATGATTTCAAGGAAAACGCCATGCATCTTCTCAGCCGTCGTAGCATCTACTTCACGGTTGAGAACGACGATACCACCGAAAATTGATACTGGATCAGACTCATAAGCGTAATCCCAAGCTGTTTCTATATCATCCGCCTGACCAATTCCACATGGATTCATGTGTTTGAGAGCTACAACGGTTGGACGGTCTTTAAAATCACGGATGATACGAATAGCCGCATCCGCATCACGGATATTGTTAAAGGATAATTCCTTACCGTTGAGCTGTTTAGCTGAAGCAATCGAGTAATCCGTTGGCAAAGCTTTTTGGTAAAAGTCTGCATCTTGTTGAGGATTTTCCCCGTAGCGCATAGCTTGTTTGAGGTCATAAGTCAAAGTCAGTTTTTCAGGTTTGCTTTCACCCACTTGAGCTGTGAAGTATTCTGCGATCAAGGCATCATAAGCTGCTGTGTGACGGAAAACCTTGGCTGCCAACCGTTGGCGAGTTTCGTAACTTGTTTCGCCGTTTGCTGCCAATTCGTTAAGCACCACATCATAGTCAGCAGGATCCACCACAACTGTTACGCTAGCGTGGTTCTTCGCTGCTGAACGAAGCATAGATGGCCCGCCGATATCGATATTCTCCACCGCATCAGCATAAGTCACATCTGGTTTGAGAATCGTTTCCTTGAAAGGATAGAGATTGACTACCACAAGGTCGATCAATTCGATCTTATTGTCCTTAGCAGCCTCTAGGTGACTATCAAGGTCACGACGAGCGAGGAGCCCGCCGTGGATATTTGGGTGGAGGGTCTTGACACGACCGTCCATCATCTCTGGGAAGCCCGTCACATCATCAATTGCAATGGTCTCCACCCCAGCTGTATCAAGGGCAACCTTGGTCCCACCTGTTGAGATAATATCCCAACCGAGTTTTTTAAGTTCTTGGGCAAATTCAACAACGCCCGCTTTGTCTGAGACGCTGATTAAAGCACGTTTAGTCATTTGGATTCTCCAATCTAAACTGTTGATTATAGCGGTCTACCAAGATTCTAGTTTCTTCTTCGTTAAATTTTAGTGTACACAAAGTAGGATTTTCCCCCTCAAGATAAGCAATAAATGATAGCATCCCAAAACTTCTTCTTTTTTCGTCATAGGCACTCTCATATTGATTTACTGAATTATTAAAAATATAATCTCGAATAACAGCTGGTAATTGAAATGTAAGTCTATATTGATCATAATTTCTAGTTGGTCTAACTATCCATACATCATTCTCATTTTCATTCCATGTGATAGTTACTTCTTGATGTGGGTTTCTAAGTAGAGAATTACGAAACTCATCATCATTATCAGGTATAAGTGCTATGATTTGTGAACTCTTTGTACTCGCTATATAAATACTTCTAACATTTTGCATTTGGTGTACAAATTCATCCACAACTAATTGTCTATTGTCAGAATCAAACCATCTATAAAGTTGATGATAACCTAAATTATTAATCCAACTAGAAAACTCTTCTTTAAAATCATTAAAAATATCACTGCTAATATCTTCTCCACGAAGTCTGTTAATGGCAAACAATCTATCTACAATTTGATTTATAAAATCTCTAATCCACTTGTAATAGCCAGATGATAAATCCATTAAATAAATCTTATGAGCTATGGCCAATCTTTGAGCATCATCTGTAAATCCTGATGTAGAAAAAATAGCATAATTATAATTATATTTATGTAACCTTAACTCTTCACTTGTCATCTCAACTGTGGAATAATTAGTATTTACATCTTGTAGAATACCTATTCCCATTCTAATTCTATCTATACCAACCTTATTATTTGTATAAAATTTAGCCTCTAAAAATAAACGTATAGGATATACAAATGGTGGCGTGATACGGAACGTTCCTAAAGAGTCAAATTGATGATAACCACCTCTTCCTTTGACATTTAAACCATTCCTTTCCAAGAACCTAATTTCATTATCGGAGCTTGTTACTAAATCATATCCGTTAACTTTTAATAACTTAGCCAATACAATTTCTAATAAATATCCTTTTGCTTGTGATTTCTTCATGATTTCCTCTCCACTTCCAAACTATCCAACACTTCTGGATACAACTTGTACTCTGCATCATGAATCCGAGCTTCAAAACTGTCAATGGTATCATCAGCTAGCCGTGGTACACGGACTTGTTTGATGACCTTTCCTGTATCCACTCCAGAGTCCACCCAGTGAATGGTCACACCACTCTCAGAGACGCCAGCATTCCAAGCATCCTCAATCCCATGAGCTCCTGGAAATTCTGGCAAGTAGGCTGGATGAATGTTGATAATCCTGCCTTCATAAGCTGCCAGTAAAGTAGGCCCAACAATTTTCATGTAGCCTGCTAGACAAACCCAGTCAATCTGGTGTTCTTCTAATAGCTCAACAAGTGCCGCTTCGTAGTCTGCCTTGTTGTCAAACTCCTTGAGTTCAAAAGCATAGGACAGAACGCCGAGCTTGTCTGCACGTTCGAGCACATAGGCGTCACGATGGTCTGAAAAGACAAACTCTACTGGAAATTGTTCCGCTATCACCTGAAAATTTGAGCCATTACCAGAGGCAAAAACCGCTATTTTTTTCATTTGATGATGACACTTTCGTTTTCTTTCTTGACGATACGACCAATTTCATAGACTGGTTCATCCAACAATTCCTTGACACGACTTACATTTTCAGGGCTAACTGCTAGCATAAGTCCCACACCCATATTGAAGATTTCAAACATTTCTTCGTGTTTGATCTGACCGTATTTTTCAAGGGCTTTGAAAATCGGTAAAACTGGAACCTTGTCTTCCTCAATCTCAGCAGCCAAGTCAGCTGCAAACATACGAGGGACATTTTCGATAAAGCCACCACCAGTGATGTGGGCAATGCCGTTGACCAACTCTTCCTTGATGAGTGGTAAGACAGCCTTGACATAGATACGAGTCGGCTCAAGAAGAACTTCCTTGAGTTTCTTGCCTTCCAATTCTGGCAGGACTTCCTCACCTGTGTAATCCGCAAAGACACGACGAACGAGAGAGTAACCATTGGAATGAATCCCACTTGAAGCAAGTCCAAGAAGAACATCTCCTTCTGCCACTTTTGAACCGTCAATGATTTGAGATTTTTCAGCCACACCGACCGCAAAACCAGCCAAATCATAGTCATCTTCGCCGTACATGCCAGGCATTTCAGCCGTTTCCCCACCAATGAGGGCAGCGCCTGCCTGCACACAACCTTCTGCCACACCAGCGACAACTTGTTCTAGCTTAGCTGGTTCATTCTTCCCTGTCGCTACGTAGTCAAGGAAATAGAGGGGCTCCGCACCTGCAGCAATGATATCATTGACACACATGGCCACACAGTCCTGACCGATGGTATCGTGCTTGTCGTACTTGATAGCCAGCATGAGTTTGGTTCCGACACCATCAGTTCCTGAAATCAAGACAGGTTCTTTAACCCCAGTCTTTGAAAGGTCAAACATACCACCAAAGCCACCCAGAGCTCCCATGACACCTGCACGCTCCGTACGAGCCACGTGCTTTTTAATCCGTTCAACAACTTCATAACCCGCTTCAACATCCACACCAGATTGAGCGTACGCATTTTTATTTGCCATTTTATTTTTCCTTTTCTTTTTTTGGGAAAGACTGCGACGTATTTTTAGATAAACAATTATCTTATCTAAAAATACTAGTCAGGTCTCTAGCTTTGGTCCCATAGGAGAAAGCGTCTACTGACAAATGCTTTAGCTTTTAGTCAGTAGTGAGACGTGGAGCATAAGCATTTTTATTTGTCATTTTATTTTTCCTTTTCTTTAATGGAGGATCTATTGTCTATTTGTAAAAACTGGTCTTTTCTTTCAAACTTCTACGATAGTCTTCCTCATAGTCGTAGAGAGGTGTTGGGTAATCACCGTCAAAGTAAGCGACACATAGACCACCATTTGGCGCATCTGTTTCAATACCAATTGAATCAATCAACCCCTCAACAGAAAGATAAGTCAGACTGTCTGCACCAATGATTTGACGCGTTTCTTCAACCGTATGATTGGCCGCAATCAGCTCCTGACGGGTCTGGATATCAATCCCGTAGAAACATGGATAAGCTAGCGCTGGACTACCAATGGCAACGTGAACCTCAGTTGCACCCGCTTCTTTCAAGAGCTGAACGATACGACGAGAGGTTGTTCCACGTACAATAGAGTCATCAATCATAACCACACGCTTGCCTTTTACAACGCCTGAAACAGCAGACAGTTTCATCCGCACCCCTTGCTCCCGCAATTCTTGAGTCGGTTGGATAAAGGTGCGTTGCGTATATTGATTCTTAATAAGACCCATTTCATTTGGTAGCCCGGACTCTTCCGCAAATCCCATAGCCGCACTGAGGGAAGAATTGGGCACACCGACCACGATATCCGCCTCATGCTTGAATTCACGCGCCAATTGGGCACCCATACGTTTACGTGCCGTATGGACATTGACACCATGAATGTTAGAATCAGGGCGAGCAAAATAGATATACTCCATAGAGCAAATCGCCAACTGTGTATCATCTGTATAGCTATCATACTGGATGCCCTTATCATCAATGATCACAATCTCTCCAGGCTTCAAATCTCGAATCCAATCAGCACCAATAACTTCAAAAGCACAGGTTTCGGAGGAAACCACTACCGCTCCGTTGGTCATTTTCCCAATCGAAAGCGGACGGAAGCCATTAGGGTCAAGCGCCGCAATCAACTTATCCTCAAACAGCAAGATATAGGCAAAACCACCTTTGACAAGGCTGAGCGCTTCTTTGATTTTCCCCATCAGACTAGGATTGTGGCTGCGACGAATGAGGTGAGCTAGGATTTCCGAGTCCGAAGTCGCGCTGAAAATCGCTCCTCTTTGTTCCAGTTCTTTCTTGAGAGAGGCTGCATTGGTCAGATTTCCATTATGAGCCAACCCAAACTGCATATCGTGAAAACGGAAGAGGAAGGGCTGGATGTTATCTACAGAAGCTTCGCCAGCAGTTGCATAACGCACATGCCCAATCGCACCAGTTCCTGTCAATTTATCTAAGTTAGCAGGATTTCTGAAGACTTCTGATAGAAGACCCATATCGCGATGCCGCTTTAGTTTCCCTTGGTCATTGGAGAGGATTCCTGCCCCCTCCTGACCACGGTGCTGAAGACTATGGAGACCAAAATAGGTCAATTTAGCAGCATCTGGATGTCCCCAGATACCGAAAACACCACATTCTTCATTAAGAGATTTTACTTCGTATGTCATTTTATATACCTAATTTTTATTTGTGTAGCACCAAGAGCTAAATCTACATGACTTTTACATTACTGATACTATCTATTAGAAAATCTGCAAGTCTTATTTTCCAGTAAAGTATTTAACCGCTGACGCGAACAGGTGCTGGTCTTTATTTCCTGGGATATTTTGGAAAAGACCTTCCTCATAACGTTCTGAGTGGCCCATCTTACCGATGATTTGACCATTCTTGCTGGTAATTCCTTCGATGGCATGGACAGAACCATTCGGATTGTACTTAGAGTCCATACTTGGTTTTCCATCAAAGTCAACGTATTGGCTAAAGATTTGACCATTGTCACGGAGCTCCGCAAATTCCTCAGCCGTCACGACAAACTTCCCTTCACCGTGCGAAACAGGAATAGCGTGGATATCGCCCACTTCTACTCCAGCCAACCATGGCGAGTTGGTATTGGCAATCCGAGTTTCCACCATCTTGGCCACGTGCTGGTTGGCATCATTGTAGAAGAGGGTTGGACTAGTACTGCTGGCATCTTCGAAGTTCCCGTATGGAAGAAGACCTGATTTGACCAAGGCCTGGAATCCATTACAGATACCAATAATCAAGCCACCACGGGCGATAAAGCTATCAATAGCTGCACGCACTTTTTCATTAAGCAGGATATTGACAATGAACTTGGCTGAACCATCTGGTTCATCCGCAGCCGAGAATCCACCGGCAAAAAAGAGAATGTTAGCCTTACCGATGTTGTCAACCATAGTTTCGACTGACTTGACAATGGCTTCTTCATTCAAGGTCACGAATGGCACCAAGTTAACCTCTGCACCTTCTTTCTCAAAGGCCTTGGCTGAGTCATATTCTGAGTTAGTTCCTGGGAAGACTGGGATATAGACCACAGGTTTTTCAACCTTTTCTTTGCCTTTGATGATTACGTCAGAAGCGACAGCTGGAACTTCTGCTAGTTCTTTAGATTGGGCAAATTCTGTTGGGTAAACTTCTTCCAATTTTCCTTGGAAAGCACTGTCAAGTTTCTGTCCATCTAGCTTCACACCGTTGACAGTCAGTGTAAAGTCTGCACTTGTTTGACCGATTTTCTCTACTCCAGCAATTTCTTCAGGAGATGTGAAGACAAATCCGCCTAATTGAGCTGTCAAAGCAGTTTCAGGTTCAGGCAAGATTACCTCTGCACCGATATGATTTCCAAAAGTAGCAAGTACCAAACTTTCAAGCACACCACCGTATTTAACAGCTGAAGCTGCTGTTACTTTGTGAGCCTTTTGAAGGGCTTCAAACTGAGCAAAGTTTTTCTTAATTAAGGCAAAATCAATCTCTGCAGAGAGGGCTTGACCTGGGATGTAGTAGATATTTTCCCCAACAGCTTTAAATTCTGGAGAGAGCACCTTACGGCTATCTGCTGTTGTCACCCCAAAAGCAACCAAGGTTGGTGGCACCGTCAATTCTTCAAAAGTACCAGACATAGAGTCCTTACCACCGATAGATGGCAAACCAAGCTGAATCTGAGCTTCGATAGAACCTAGAAGAGCAGCTACTGGCTGACCAAAACGCTCTGCTTGTTTGTCCATACGCTCGAAATACTCTTGGTAAGAGAAACGAGCCTTAGACCAGTTGGCACCAGTAGCCACCAAACGAGCAGTTGCTTCAATAACCGCATAGGCAGCACCGTGGTATGGAGACCATTCAGCTACATATGGGTTGAATCCTTGAGCCATGACTGACGCAGTATGAGTCACACCGTGTTGAACTGGTAATTTCTGCACAGATGCCTCAGTTGGTGTGAGTTGGTAGCGACCACCAAGTGGGTGATTAACCGTAGAACGTCCAACAGAGCAGTCAAAGATAGTCTGTAATCCTTTTTGACTGGCATGGTTGAGGTCAGATAGAACCGCAAGAGTATCTGCTTCAAGTGTGTCAGCAGATGTTTGACGTTCTTCTGGAAGCTTGACATCTTTGTCCACCACCTTTGCATCAACGACTACGCGCACACCATTGGTATCAAGGAAACGACGTTCCAAGTCGACAATGGTTTCACCATTCCAGTGCATGACTAGATTTGGTTTTTCAGTCACTGTCGCCACCACAACAGCATCAATATTCTCTTTGTTACATTCAGCAACGAAGGCATCCACATCCTCAGGACGAACCACCACAGCCATCCGTTCTTGAGATTCAGAGATGGCAATTTCGGTACCATTCAATCCCTGGTATTTAAGAGGCACCTTGTTGAGGTCGATTTCAAGACCGTCTGCCAATTCACCGATGGCTACACAGACCCCACCTGCACCAAAGTCGTTGGATTTCTTGATGAGACGAGTGACAGCGCCATTGCGGAAAAGACGTTGAATCTTGCGTTCTTCGATGGCATTCCCCTTTTGAACCTCAGCTCCAGCTGTTTCAACCGATTCAACTGTTTGAACCTTAGAAGAACCTGTCGCACCACCAACACCATCACGTCCAGTCTTACCACCGAGCAGGATAATGACATCACCAGCTTCCGGTTTTTCACGGACAACATTGCCCTTAGGAGCCGCTCCGACAACAGCACCTAGCTCCATGCGTTTAGCTACAAAGCCTGGGTGGAAGTATTCACGAACGTAGGTTGTTGCAAGTCCAATCTGGTTACCGTATGAAGAATAACCATGGGCCGCTGTTTTAGAAATGACTTGTTGTGGCAATTTCCCAGCGCGAGTTTCTGAAATCGGTGCTGTAATATCACCCGCACCTGAAATACGCATGGCTTGATAAACGTAGGAACGACCTGACAATGGGTCACGAATGGCTCCACCAATACAGGTAGCAGCACCACCAAATGGCTCAATTTCTGTCGGGTGGTTGTGGGTTTCATTTTTGAACATGAGGAGCCATGGCTCTTTCACACCATCAACGTCCACTTCAATTTCGACTGAGCAAGCATTGATTTCATCTGACACTTCCATATCGTCCAAACGTCCATTGGCACGCTCATAACGACCGAAAATAGTCGCCATATCCATCAAGGTTTGTGGCTTTTCAGAACGCCCCAACTCCTCACGCATGGCAATATACTTATCATAAGTCGCCTGCAATTGCTTTTGGAATTTCGATGCGGAAAAATCAATGTGTTTCAACTCTGTCTCAAAAGTCGTGTGGCGGCAGTGGTCAGACCAGTAAGTATCCAAAACTTTAAGCTCTGTTTCCGTTGGCACGCGCCCGATTGACTTGAAATAGTCTTGAATAAAGAGCAAATCATCCACTTCCATGGCCATCCCTTGCTCGGCCTTGTAGCGAGCAAAGTCTTCTGCTGTATAGCTTTCAAAGAAAGTCAATTTAGGAATGGTCTTGTCTGACTCAGAAAATTCCTGCTTGGCAATCCCTGTCGTGATGTCCTTGAAACGAGAATCAACTGGGTTGAGCAGATAGTTCTTGACCGCTTCCAACTCAGTCGCATCAATATCTTTATTCACCAAGTAAAGTTGGGCTGTATTGACTGTCACATCACTCGAACTTCCCAGCAAAAGCAAGGCTTCCTGTGAAGAAGCTGCACGTTGGTCAAATTGCCCAGGTAGGCTTTCAATGGCAAAGAAAGCATAGTTAGCCAGATCCGCCTGCACAGCCACTTCATCCAAGACATGGTCTGTCACCTGCTCAGAGAAAATGTGCTTCTCTGCAGGTGCAAACAGGTCCTCTGCCAAGTCAAATACGTCATACACTTGCACGATACGAATACTTTTCAAGCTTGATAGTCCCAAGTTATGCTGGAGCTCTCTTACCAAACTCTCTGACTTGACCTGAAAATCAGCCTTTTTTTCAACAAAAATACGTTTATCCATCAATTTTTATTCCTTTATTTCAGCTCTTGCAATGTTCCCAAACGACCTCTAGATTGTTATTTTAGTTCTTGCAACTTCTCCCAAACAATCTCGTAAACATCAGTCAATTCACCTAAGCCACGACGAAAAACATCTTTATCCATGTGGTTACCATCCGCATCCCACAAACGGCAGTTATCTGGTGAAAATTCGTCTGCCAAGATAATCTTGCCATCCTTGTCAAAACCGAACTCTAGCTTAAAGTCAATCAACTTGAGGCCAATCTCAGCAAACCAGACTTTCAAGAGTTCATTGATTCGACGAGTTTCTTCCTTCAAGTAGGCGATTTGCTGGTCATCCGCAATCTGTAGGAATTTCACATGCTCATCATTGATGAATGGATCATCCAAATCATCATTTTTGTAGTAAAATTCAACAATCGGAGTCTCCAAGGCGATTCCCTCATCCACACCAAAACGTTTTGAAAAAGAACCAGCTGTATAGTTGCGGAGCACGACTTCCAAAGGAATAATCTTAACCTTTTTATTGAGTTGTTCCGTGTCTGAAAGCTTCTCCACAAAGTGAGTCGCCACACCAGCCGCATTTAATTTCTCAAAAATAAAAGATGAAATCTGATTATTCAACACTCCCTTGCCCGCAATCTGCTCCTTCTTAACACCATTGAAAGCAGTCGCCTGGTCCTTGTAAGTTGAAATAATAAGATTTTCATCCTCAGTTGTATAGATATCTTTAGCTTTTCCCGAATAGATCAATTGTTTTGACATTTTAAAGTTCGCCTTTCGTATTACTTGAGCACATTCTACCATAAAAAACCTAAAATTACAAGAATTTAACCGAATAAATAACGTAGTAACATTAAAAATCATAAAGAAAAAACTGCAAGAAGAATCTTTCTCACAGTTTTAAAATCATTTAACTCTAAAAACACGAACATTACTCTTTGTTCAAAAATTGATCTAAATAATAACGTAAGTAACTTTTCTTGCCCGTAATCATCTGCAGACGACCTTCCACCCCATATCGAAGTTTTTCAGCCTGCTCCGAAGTTAGATTAGTCTCCACCTCGATTTTAAAGAAATTCCCTTTTTCAGTCTTGGTAGCTGTCGCATCAATACTTGTAATAGTAGACTCTAGGAAAAGTTGATTCTTGGCATCATGAGTAGTCGTATAGCGAACAGAATCACCGACCTTGATCCTTGCTACATCTTTTGAACTTAGATAAGCTGTAAGTTTGGCTTTCCCTTCTTTTTCCAAGGATGGATAGAGTTGGGCTAGTAGGGTACCTTCTGCAACCATGGTAGAATCACTGGTCTCAGGATTAAGATGAAGCACCCCATCCTCACTGGCCGTAATTTTCCCCTTGTCTAAAAGATTTCCCTGAACCTTCTTACCCGATTCTGCCTCCAAGATTTTCTGGTCTAGAAGGGTCAATTCCTGACCAACCTTAGCCAAGTGTTGGGATTTGAGAGACTCCAATTGACTGCTTAAGCCTGACGCATAGGCTTGCTGGGTACCTGAACCTGCATACTGAACACGGTAAGTAGCAAGACTGGATTCTAACTGAGAGAGCTGTGCTTCTACCTGAGCAACAGCCTGGGCCTTAGATTGCGGATTTTCCTCGCCCTGAGACTTATAGGACTGGTAGAGAGAGTAGGCTAGATTCTGACTGGCCAAGGAAGCACCTGTTTCAATAGCTGACTTAGCTGTCTGGTAATCGCGAATTTTAGCCTCTGTTTGGCTGATAAGGTTGCCGATTTCGGCTTGGGTTTGGCTAGCTGCTGCATTCTGGGACGCGATGGTCTCATTTTGTTGCGATGTACTAGCCCTAAGACTGCCTGCTTGGCTGAGGTAGTCGCGAAAGGTGGCTTGGTAGCCAAATTTATCCTCCTCTGGAAAGTGGTTCTCCCCTTCTTGCAGACTCTTTTGCAAATACTCCAATTGCTTTTTTTGATCCTTGAGCATGTCCAACTGACTAGCATAGGCCTCCGCTTGGACACCCTCTGCCCCTTCTTGATATTGAACCAACAGTTCTCCCTTTTTAACCAGCTTATTTTCTTCCAAATGATTGACAAGAATACGATTGTTGCTAGTTGACTGGATATTTGCAAGGATACGACTAGGCTCAATAGTAGCTCTAGTAGACAAACTCATCTCCTTCTCTGCAAATATTGCAAAGCCAAGCAAAAACACGAGCAGAAGGGACATGGGGACAATCACCCGACTGGAAAAATTATGGTAACGACGATTATAAAACTCCGCACTTTCTAAAAATTCTGGTTTCATCCTCTCCTCTTTCTAGCTATTGACCAAATGGGCGTAAAAGCCACCCTGTGCAAGCAAATCAGCATGCTTTCCTTCTTCAACAATCTTGCCCTGATCCAAGACAACAACCTTCTCTGTCCGCTCAGCAATGGTCAAGCGGTGGGCGATGAAAATCAAGGTCTTGTCTAAAGCCATAAGATTATCGACAATTCGCTTCTCTGTCAAGATATCCAAACTGCTGGTCGCCTCATCCAAAATCAAGACAGGTGCATCCGTCAAGAGAGCACGCGCCAAAGCAATTCTCTGACGTTGACCACCTGAGATCCCTGCCCCATCCGAAGTCAATTCTGTCTGGTAATTCAGTGGCATGCGCTCAATATCCTCCCGAATCTCTGCCAATTCGACCGCCCGTAAGATATCTTCCTGTGTCGTCCCCTCCTTGGCTCCCAAAAGAAGATTCTCCAAAATCGTTCCGTTAAATACATAGGGCTGTTGAGGCAGATAGTTGATATACTGGCGCAGGGCCTTTTTGTCAATCTGATTAAGATTGACACCACCCAGACTAATCTCTCCTTGACTTGGGTCGTAAAAATTAACCATCATCTTGGCCAATGTCGTCTTACCTGACCCTGAAATTCCCACAAAAGCCACCTTAGAACCTTGGGGAATGGTCAAATTGATAGCCGACAAGACGTCTCGACCATAGCCATACTTGTAATGAACCTGCTTGAAGGTCATCTCTCCCTTCATCAAGCTCAAATCCTCAACTGTTTTCTTCTCCTCAAACTCAGAAGCTACCAGATAAACTTCATTCAGACGGTTATTGGCAACCTGCGCTGTCTGAAGCTTGGTTTGCAGATTGATGATATTTTCCAAAGGATTGGTAAAGTAAACCAGCAAGGTATTATAGGTAATCAACTGTCCCAAACTCATCTTGCCATCCATGACCAGAACAGCTCCCATCCAGAGAATGCCGACATTGAGTAAGAGATGGGCAACTTTTTTCAGAGCCTTTTGCTGACTCTCTGCCCGACTATAGGTAAAGGATTTTTTCAGATAATCCACAAATTCCTTGTCAATCTTTTGGTAACGCTGACTTTCACTGGTCAAAGACTTGATAGTCTCAATACCATTGATGTCCTCAATGATAGAAGAAGACAGAACCGCATTGGCTTCCATGGTATCTCGATTCATCTTTTCAAACGGCTTCATAAAGGCAAAGATAATCACTGTATAGATAGGAAGTGCCAATAAAGTCATGAAAAAGAGATTGGTATTTTGTGAAAATAAAACAAGGGAAATAATGACAACCGTTGACACATCTAGGAAAATCGAAAGAATGGTCGAAGCCAGCGCATCGATAATACTGTTAGCATCTGTAAAACGAGACACGATTTCCCCTGTTCTGCGTGTCGCAAAGAAGGACATAGGCAGGTGAAAAATATGCTTGATATAGGATAAAATCACGTCAATCGACAGGCGTTGCCCCAAAACAAGTAAGAGATACTCCTGAGCGTAAGACAAGATCTGCTGAAGAATATAAACAATCACCAGCCCAATAGAAATGATCCCCAGCGTCGAACGCATCTGATCTGGTACATAGGTATCAATGATAGACTGCAGATAATAAGAACCCACAATATTAATCAAGGTTACCAAGAGTGTCGCCAAAACGATATTGGCAATCAAGCCACGCTGCTTCACTAATATAGGGATAAAAGAAAGCAGGCCATTCTTTTGATCCTTATGAGGCTTGTAGTCTGGACTAGGTGCCATAAACAGAGTCACTCCTGTCCATTCTTCCGCAAAACGCTCACGTGGCAGTTTGTTCAATTTCACCCCAGGATCTGGATCGGCAATATGAATGCTATCCTTATCCTGCCCAATCACCACATAGTAGTGGAGTAATTTTCCTTCCTTAAGCACATGGGCAACAAAAGGAAAGGTCAAATCTGGCAAGTCAAAGAGAGTCATATCCGCCTTGATCGCTCGCGTCTCAAAGCCAATCTCCTCTGCCACCTTGACCAAGCCCAAGGCCGTCGTCCCATCCATGGTCGTCTTGGCCAATTCTCGTAAGTGAGCCAAAGAATAATAACTACCATAGTAGCCAAAAACCATGGCTAATGAAGCTACACCGCAGTCCATCTGATCCACCTGCGGACGATAGTGACGTTTCCCAAATTTCATATTCATCTCCTTTTCCTAATACTCAATGAAAATCAAAGAGCAAACTAGGAAACTAGCCGCAGGCTGCTCAAAACACTGTTTTGAGGTTGTAGATAGGACTGACGAAGTCAGTCACATATATACGGCAAGGCGACGTTGACGTGGTTTGAATTTGATTTTCGAAGAGTATAAACTCATCTGATAACAACTATCTTACCCCAATCCCCAAACAAAAACTGGACTTCCTTCCCAAATGCGCCTATCTACCTCCCAACTGCACTTTTCGGATAAAAAATAGGCAGAACAAATGCCCTGCCTAAAATATATATTTATTTCTTTTTCTTCCTAATTCTTTTGTCAATCATGTACAAAACGATAATCGAAAACAGCGGTGGTACAATATAACTCTTTTCACTCATTGTCAGCTGAAATCCCAGAGTTGCTAGTATCTTAAAGATAAAAATATTCATCAAAAATAGAAAAACAAATACTAAAAAATATCCTAAAACCTTCTTCATTTCTTTTATTCAACTTTCCTAATTTCTATAACTATTTTATCAAAAATATATGTAAAACTCTAAATAAACACCTCAACTGCACTTTTTGGGGCAAAAAATAGGCAGAACAAACGTCCTACCTACTAAAAATATGGTATGAAAGGAAATTGATTTTTTACTGTCACCCTAGGCAAGCTTGAGACAAATAAATCATTGATAGCAACCTTTACGACATCCTATTTAAAGTTAATTCAATTTTTAATGTCCCTGCTATTTCTAAGCCACCTCTGGTATGATCTATTCATGGTCAGAATAGATAACACCGTTCTAAATTACGATTCATAGTTACTCCTTTTTTTGATTCGTTACTATAAGACACCTATTCCCTATAGAACGTCTACTGCTTCAAATTTATCCATTCTTTTTTTCTTTACTTCTGTATAAAAGAATGAAGACCATCATAAATAATGCAATCGTGGGTATATTAAGATTATCAAACCAAGTAGGTAAAGATACTTTATTTATGTCAGCTACTAATCTGATGATTATATAAGACATCGAACTAAGTAATACCATGATTTCAGGCAAAACTTTCAATACTGATTTAACGAATTTTTTTAGAAACATAGAAATGCCTCTCTGACTACAATCAGATTATGGTCTATTCGCATAATACCCCAAAGCTGCTCACCTGCAGGAAGTAATAATCCTTCGATAACAATCAATAAACCTACTTCAACTTATTCACTTTGCTCTACGATTTCAAATTGATTCAAATTTTGCATGTTATACCCCTCCTTAAATAATACTAGCTAAGCCAATAGTGAGTCCCACTAATAAACCTACCATCCCTGAAGCTGATATAATAATAGCCGCAAATTCGTTTGAAAAATTCATTGATTTCTTCACAGTGTTTTATCTTATCTGAAGTAACCCCATGCAGCTAGCCCTACAGCGGATAAACCACCGACAACATACCCTGCAACCTTGATTCCTACTGGAACTGCTACTACCGCTGCAGGAAGTACTCCTCCATCAACTGTTGCTAGTTCTTTTTCTGTCATTGCTGTAAACTGATGATCATTTACTAAAATATTCATTTTAAGTTCTCCTTGTTCTTATTCACTTTTGATTTAAATATTTCTTTTTTATTAATATAATATGTCAATGCTACTAACAAAATACAGCTCTCCAACGATACCTTTTCTAAATTAAATAGAGAATAAATTAATAATATGCTGTAAGCTGTTAAAGCAGATCCTACATATATTTTTTTTAACATTCTATTCATAAAACTTACCCAAAGTTTTATTTTAGACTTTTTCCAACTTGATAAAGACCTGCTCCTAGTATAATAGCCCCTCCTGTTACAGAAAAACCTTTAAACGCAGCTACTCCAAACGCAACTACTAGTGGTGCAATTCCCCCATCCACATTCACCAACTCTTCTTCTGTAAGAGCTACAAAGTTCTGTTCTATTTTGTCAAAATTTGTCATCTTTTTTCTCCTCAATTTGTATATGTTTTTATATGTTTAATGTTTATCCTCTAAGCCACTTAAATAGCCAGATTGGATAAATAACTGAAATAATCATTTCTAATCTCCTTCCTTTTCTTCTTACTTATTTATTCGAAAAANANTTCGAAAATGTACAACTAATTAAATTTATTTGAAAAATAATTTAGTAAACCACGGATAAAAAATTGGTAGATACATGAAATAGGCTCCTTTCCCTCTTACTTATCTATTCGAAAAAAATTTTCGAAAATGTACAACTAAATTAAATTTTATTTGAAAAATAATTTAGTAAACCATGGATACAAGATTGGTAGATACATAAACCAGACTCCTTTCTGTTTCCTCTTACTTATCTATTCGAAAAACAATTCAAAAATGTACAACTAAATTAAATTGATTTAAAAAATAACTCAGTGAACCATGGGTAGAACATTGATATAAACATGAACTAGGCTCCTTTCCTTTTCCTCTTACTTATCTATTCGAAAAAAAGTCAAAAAAATAAGAATATCAGAAAATTTTCCGACATTCTTATTGATAAACTTATCCAAGTCTAACAGATATTAGACATTAAGATATTTTTTAAGGGTTCTTCTGGCTGTTCGTGATACGGGGAAGTGCAAGCCTTCTAACAAGGTCACTTCTGTGGCAGTCATCTCTTCAATGGCCTGTAAACTGACTAAAGTATTGCGATTGGCATAGACAAAGTAATCTTTTTCAGCCTTGGCAGCGATATCCTTAAGACTGCCGTAAATGGTCTTGATAGAATGATTGGCATAATAGACCTTGATACGATGGGATTCCACTGAGGTTTCAAAGGCTAAAATCTCATGGTAGGGCAGAGTAAAGCCCCGTCTTCCCTCAAAACTATAGGTGAAGAGACGCATATTTTCCCTCTTGTCCACTGCCAGTACATAGTCCAGACAGCGCTCCAACTGATGACGGTAATCTTCCTCTGGCTGATCCTTGGAAATAAAATCCAAGGCAGACAAGTGATAGCGAAAAGCTAGAGGCAAGGCCTCCGAGTGCGTGGACACAAAGACAATGCTTGTAAAAGGATCCCGCTCCCGAACCTGTTGAGCAACCTGAAAGCCCCGTTCACACTCTCCATCAATCTCTAAATCCAATAAATAGAGTTGGTAATGGTCAAAATACTGAGAATACTTTTCAACGTCCCCATAGTTTTTGGCAATATCAATTTCCAATCTTAAATTACGAGAGCGACCGATATCTAGTAAAGTCTGCTCTATACGCCCCTGCTGGACTCTGTCGTCTTCCAAAACTAAAATTCTCATTCCTCTCCACCTCGTTTCTCATCCTTAAATGGTAATTCTAAATCTTGTCTAAAAGTCGTCTCTCCTAGCTGGGTATCTAAGTTTAAATCATAATGAAAAACCATATCCTCCAAGGTCGCTAAACCCAGTCCACTGTGGTTTCCCTTGGTAGAGTAACCCTTTTGACTGAGAATGCTGGGATTCAGTTCTTCTTTCTTACGAGTGTTTTCAATGATAAAACGGACACTCCTATCACCTGCCAACAAAGCAACCCAAATCTGCGGATTTTCAGACTCACTCGCTGCCTCTAAGGCATTTGTCGTGAGGATAGAGAGGATACGGATAGCCTCCAACATCGGCAAAGCCAGCTCTTCGACAACCCCCACAGTCTCCAAACTAAAATGAATTCCCTGCTTATCTGCCACAATCATGGCTTTTGCCAAGGTATTGCGAATGGCTATGTCGTGGATATTGTGAAGATTAAAGGCCGTGTAATCCGCCTTCCTCAGCTTTTCATTGGTCTTTAGAAAGACATCTTGATAAATGGTAGACACCTCAGCCATGTCTTGATTCGCTATGGCAGGCTCCATGCTGGCGACAATCCCTGCAAAATCATGACGGAAACCTCGAACTTCATCATAGAGATGACCCAGCTTATCCACCATCCCTTGCAAGGAACGATTCTCATCTTCCTGTCTCTGAATGGTCTGCTCATCACGATAAACCTGCTCTAAGTGTCTGATATAAAAGAGCCAGGAGAAAAAGAGAATGAAAATCAGGAGAGAAATGGTCGTGTCAAAGCGAACGTAAAAAGAACTATTTCTATTGGTCATGAACGAAGAGAATATCCTAAATCCAGTCAGAGGTAGGATAATGAAAAAACTCTTACGATAGTGGGTTTTGAAAGCATCTGAAAAGAATAAATCCAAATCTAAAGACCAACGCTTCATAATTTTACAACATAGAAAGATTGATAATAAATCAAATATAGATATATATAAAGTAGAAAACGAATCTACGAAACAACAATGCTCACCAGATAATACACGAATCCAAATTGTCAAAAATAAATAACGAATACTTTGAAAGAAGAGAAAAAGATACAGAGAAAGAAAAAGAGATTCCCCTTTTCCCTTGTGCAATACTAATAAAAAAATACAGTAAAAGAAGAGAAGAACTCCTATATGAAATAATTCTCCAAATGTTTGACGAGTGGATAAACTAATTAAAAATACAATGATCCAATAACGTTTTTTATAAAATTCTGGGGAAATTTGAGCACCCAAATAAATAGTAGGCACCATGGTTGAAACGACTACCAACAGAATATATAGCACAGAAGCTAAGAATTCTAAAATAATCATAGAATAAAACGACTCCTAATTTATTTAAGCGAAATAATATTTATCTCCCCGATACAACTCTCTAGTTTTTCATACTTTCTGAAAAACAATACATCCACAAAAGGCTTTAGTTTCTTTTAAAGTACAAGAAATCTAAAGCCTCTTGAAAATGATTTGCACGTTTTAATTTTATATTCGTTGTGAAGATTGCTTATCTATTTATTTTACCACAAGAACCTTGTAATATTCATACTTATTTGGCTGTGTAATCTTAATTTTTTGACCATAGAAACCATCGATTTCTTTATCGCGATAATCTATAAATCTTGATGGCAAGCGTTTCATCTTAAGAACTTCTCCAGATTGGTCTGCATATACAAGTAAGTGATAGTGGGTTGTAGCCATACCATCATCAATCAGTACAAAGTAACCTGTTTTGAGCTTACCTTGTCCATTATCTAAATAGTATAGTTTATTGTTATTGATTGTGAAGTTATCCAATCGAAGTCGTACACCTGGGTCTTCTAGATAAAGATCATTGCCAACTTTTTTGATTTCTGATCTAGTTGTCATCTCTGGAAGTGGTAATACTCTACGACCATCTGCTCCAAAGTAATATCGACCTGGTAGATTTTGGAAATTACGAATGACAGCTTTAGGATCAATTTCTTGTCCTTCTTCTTTATTATCTACTAAAGCTAAGGTTGTATTTGCAACCTCATCCCCGTATTTGTCGGAAAACTTCTTGAACTCAGGTTTAATATACCAAGTGTTTTTATCCACGATAACATCAGTAAAGTTATTTCCGTCAAATTTTGCTTTAATCAGATATTCATATCCATCGCCTAAACGAACAATGTCACCATGTTTATAAGGGCTATTTTGTAAAGTGAACATATGGCCATCCTTGCTGAGAATATAGCCTGTCCCATCACTAGAATTTACAACTCTATCAGAGGCCATTGCACCTGATTGTTCAAAATAATACCAATTACCATCTATGAACACCCAACCTGTCATCATAGAACCACTAAAATGAAGATAGTACCAAGTAGACCCTTCTTTGTACCAACCTGTACGCATAGCGCCACTATCTGCTAGTGAATACCAGGTATTGCCTTCCTTGTACCAGCCAGTACGCATAGCCCCACTATCTGCTAGTGAGTACCAGGTATTGCCGTCTTTGAGCCAGCCTGTCTGCATTTTACCAGAACCATCGAAGTGATACCAAGAGCCAGCATTTTGTACCCATTTATTTTTAGCTAAGCTTCCATCTTGAGAAAGATTCCAGTCAGCGCCATTTTTAACCCAAGTATCTGTAGCCTGTGCTTGATTGATAGACAATAGTAGACCAGCACCTGCAAGCAAACCAAGTGTAAGTAGTTTAGATTTTTTCATAGCCATTTTCTCCTATTCTATAGCGAAATGAACATGACTTCCTAGTATACAAAGCTGTTCGCTTTTTCGTTTTACTCTGTCAGACGTCTTATTTCACAACAGAAACATTTCCTGTCTTACTATCTATTTTAACAGTTTGACCGTAGAAACCGTCAATTTCTTTATTAAGATAATCTGAAATTCCTGTTGGCAATCGTTTCATTTTAAGAATTTCACCAGATTGGTCTGCATAAACAAGAATATGATAGTGATGATAGCTTGGTCTATCATCAATCAATGCAAAATAACCTGTTTTGAGTTTGCCATTAGCACCATCTAAATAGTATAGTTTATTATTATTGATTGTGAAGCTGGTAGCTCCAAGAAGAAGTCGTGCACCCGGATTTTCTAGATAGACATCATTTCCAACTTTTTTAATCTCTGAATAGGTGGTCATTTCTGGTAAATTTGTTACGCGACGACCATCTGCCCCAAAGTAATACCTGTTTGGTATGTTTTGGAAATTTTTCACGACAGCTTTAGGATTAATTTCTTGTCCTTCTTCCGTATTATCTACTAAAGCCAACATCGTATTGGAAACTTTATCTCCATATTTATCAGAAAACTTCTTAAATTCAGGTTTTATGTACCAAGCATTTTTTTCAACAATGACTCCATCTTTTCTATGAATAAGATGATAATCATACCCATCAGACAAAGTAACAATATTTGTGATAATTGTATCATCCGCTTGAGTTTGTTCAACCTGACTTGGGAGTTTGGTTAACAGATATCCATCCTTACCAATGACATAACTTTCCCCATCACTGGCTGGAACAGCTCTGTCTGCGACCATTGCACCTGATTTTTCAAAGTAAGACCATTGACCATTTGCAGTTGCCCATCCTGTTGCCATAGCGCCACTGTCTTTGAGGTAATACCATGTAGACCCTTCTTTGTACCAACCTGTACGCATAGCACCACTATTTGTAAGTGAGTACCAGGTACTACCTTCCTTGTACCAGCCAGTACGCATAGCGCCACTGCCTGCGAGCGAATACCATGTATTCCCATCTTTGAGCCAGCCTGTCTGCATTTTACCAGAACCGTCAAAGTGGTACCAAGAGCCAGCATTTTGCACCCATTTGTTTTTAGCGAGACTGCCATCTTGTGAAAGATTCCAGTCAGCACCATTTTTAACCCAAGTATCTGTAGCCTGTGCTTGGTTGATAGACAATAGCAGACCAGCACCTGCAAGCAAACCAAGTGTGAGTAGTTTAGATTTTTTCATAGCCATTTCCTCCTTTATTGAATAGTTATCAAAAAATATTTTTCCATCATAAACATTCTACATAACTCCTAATAATCCTTAAGAGTCAACCAACACCTTCTTTCTATCATCATTGTCCACCCCACACCTTTATGATATACTAAATATAAACATTTTCTTAAAACTTCTACTTTTGGAACATTTTTGGAGGCAAAAATATGCGGTGGGATATTGGTTCAGTTTATAAATACATTCGTAAGTCAAAAGGGATTACACAAAATGAGGTCTGTGGTGACTACATTACTCATTCTAACTTATCTAAGTTTGAAAATAATCATTCTACTCCTAGGTATGATACTATGGAGTTGCTTTTGAGGCAAATTGATATGAATTTCGATGAATTTCATTATATTTGTCAACATTACCAAATGGATTCTCGTAAGAAATTATTTTCAGAATATTATCAAGTCATTTCTTCACCTAATCTAGAAGAAATGAAGACACTGCTATCAAAATGTCAAATTTATCTAGATGAAGTGCAGAATGATATCCCAATAGAACATGCTGTGAAAGAACTAACCATTTTTATAGAAGTGATTGAAAATCAGTTTTCCGATAAAGCTCAAGCCTTGGCTGAGGAGTTATGGAAAGAATTGGAAAAAAGAGATCAGTGGTTCCTCTCAGATTTACGATTGCTAGTGATGATCATTTTCCATTTCCCTATTGATTCACTAGAAATGCTACGTCAAAGACTTGTAAAATCTCTAAATAAATACACAGATTATCGTCCAATTCAAAGTATTCATTACTCCATTCTAGCCAATATGACACGAATGTACCTTGAAGCAGGGAAGAAAGATGACTGTCTATGCTTAATTCAAGAATGTCTTGATTTAGCAAAAATATTGAAACGATACGATTTATTAGGTGTAGCTCAAGTACGTCTGGGAATTGTTAATGAAGATCATACTATGATTAATAAAGGATTATCCTTATTCGAATCAACAGATGAAAGTCGATTACTAGAAGAAATGAAAAGAGAAGTTAGTGATTATTATCAAGCAGATTTTTTTGAAACAGAGACCAAACAGTAACTATTACTTTATGAATAAAAGCGAACATGACCTCCAAGTAGACAAAGCTGTTCGCTTTTTTCGTTTTACATTGTCAGATAGTTTATTTCACAACAGAAACATTTCCTGTTGAACTGTCGTATCGAACAGTTTCTCCATAAAAACCGGAAAATCCTTTTTCAATATGACCACGGAAATCATTAGGCAAAACTTTCATCTTCACGATTTCACCAGATTCATCTGCATAGCCTAAAATATGGTGATCTTTATATGATAATCCGTCCATAAACATTGTGAAATATCCAGTTACAAGTTTACCATTATGATCATTGACATCTCTTAGATAAAGTTTATTGTCATTAATTGTAAATCCAGATGATTCTAGACTAATAACTGGACTTGAATTTCTAAGATAAAGTTCAGATCCAACTTTTTGAATAGGGAAGTGAGTAGTGAATTCTGGTAGATTCGCAACCTTACGTCCATCTGCTCCAAAGTAATACTTATTTGGTAAGTTTTGGAAATTCTTTATGACAGCTTTAGGATCAATTTCTTCCCCTGGTTTTTTATTATCAGTAATAGCATCTAAAGTATTTCGTTTTACATCGCCAATCTTTTGATAAGAAAAACGTTCAACAATAGGTTTGATATACCAGGCATTCTTTTCGATAACAACTCCATCTTTCTTATGAACAAGGTGATAGTCATAACCATCAGACAAAGTAACGATATCTGTAATAACTGTATCATCAAAAGGATCTTGTTCAACTTCACTTGGAAGTCTGGTTAACATATAACCATCCTTACCAATGACATAACTTTCCCCATCACTGGCTGGAACAGCTCTGTCTGCGACCATTGCACCTGATTTTTCAAAGTAAGACCATTGACCATTTGCAGTTGCCCATCCTGTTGCCATAGCGCCACTGCCTTTTAGGTAGTACCAAGTAGCCCCTTCTTTGTACCAACCAGTACGCATAGCACCACTATTTGCGAGTGAGTACCATGTATTGCCTTCCTTGTACCAGCCAGTACGCATGGCGCCACTATCTGCGAGCGAATACCAAGTGTTACCGTCTTTGAGCCAGCCTGTCTGCATTTTTCCAGAACCGTCAAAGTGGTACCAAGAGCCAGCATTTTGCACCCATTTGTTTTTAGCGAGACTGCCATCTTGAGAAAGATTCCAGTCAGCGCCATTTTTAACCCAAGTATCTGCAGCTTGTGCTTGGTTGATAGACAAAAGTAGACCAGCACCTGCAAGCAAACCAAGAGTGAGTAGTTTAGATTTTTTCATAGCCATTTCCTCCTAAAATAGATAAATCCAAAGTAAGAAAATCAAATAGAAACGAAGCCAAAATAGATGTCAGATTCATGAACCTGAACCATAAGACCTCCTAACATTTCCAAGAATATAAGATAGAGACTAGTTTATCAAAAGTACATAGCCATCACCTTCCCCCAACTATAAAATAAATCCTTTTTTATATCTACATTATAGTCCTGTAAAAAAGGAAAGTCAATTAAAATTGTGACTATATTAACAATTTCATTCTAACAGAAACTCATTGATATTTTCATTTGATCTTCATTTCTTATCTCTTTTTGGAGATTGATTTTTCTGACTACATTATATCCTTTATTTGTTTTTATATCTCTCCTGTCCCTAGAAAGACTAAATCTGTTCCTAAACGGTCACTTGAACCAAAGAAAAATTCCAAAGCAAATGCCTTGGAACTTCTTATCTTTATTTTCCTTGAATGATTTTAACCACATCTCCTACACTTTGCAGTTGGTCAATTTCTTCATCACTGATTTCGATATTAAATTCATCTTCCAGCGTCAAGATAAACTCCATCAAGTCAACTGAGTCAGCATCCAAATCATCTTTCAGACTCAAGGATTCTGTCACGACAAAGTCCTCTCCCTGTCGCTCTTGGATAATGGTCACAATACGGTCAAAAATTTCTTTTTCTGTCATCTCTTTTATTCTCCTGAAAATTCACGCGCAGTCTGGGCAACTACGTCTGTTTCTAGCATGGTACGAATCTGGCGGATTGTACTATAAACAGCCTTGGCATCGCTTGAGCCATGAGTCTTGACAACCGGTGCCTTGACACCAAACAAGACTGCTCCACCAACATCTGAGTAGTTGAGCTGTTTTTTCAAACCTCTGAGGCTATCCTTGAGAAGGAGGGCGCCTAGTTTCGCTCGGAGACCACCACCTGTAATAGCTGTCTTGAGCAAGCCCATGATTCCCATGGCTGTTCCTTCAATGGATTTGAGCACAGCGTTTCCCGTGAAACCATCTGCCACGACAACATCCGCAACGCCATTCATCAAATCACGCGCTTCCACGTTTCCGATAAAGTTTAAACTTTCATCAGCTGCTAGTAATTCGTAAGTTTCCTTACGAAGCGGGTCGCCCTTACTACTCTCTGTTCCGTTATTGAGCAAGCCAACACGTGGTTGCGCAATGCCACGGACATTTTTAGCATAGAAAGAACCTAGAACCGCGTATTGATGGAGGTGCTGGGCTGTATTTTCTGCATTAGCACCGAGGTCCAGCATGTCAAACCCCTTCCCATCTACAGTCGGCAAGGTTGACATAAGCCCAGGACGGTCGATATTCTTGATACGACCCACGATGAAGAATCCAGCAGCCAACAAAGCACCTGTATTCCCAGCCGAGAGTACAGCATCTGCCTCTCCATCTTTGACAGCCTTGGCCGCCAAGACCATACTGGCATTTTTCTTCTTCCGAATAGCTCTCGTAGGTTCATCGTCTGAATCAATCTTCTCATCCGTATGGATAATACTGACGCGCTCTGTCGCTGTCAGATATTGCTTGATTTTAGCTTCATCTCCGTAGAGTTGAACCTCGATATCTGAAAAGTCAGCTAGGGCTTGATTGACACCCTCAACGATGGCTTGGGGTGCGTAATCGCCCCCCATGGCATCTACTGCGATTTTTTTCATTTCTTTTCCTCTTTTAGTAATTGTCCCCAGTCTGCTAGGGAATCAATAAATTTCTTTGATTTTAGGTGAATCCCAACGTACTCTTCGTAGAGTTGATCCATAAATTGGCGTAGCTCTTGCTTGATTTCAGTCTTGAGTGAAATGGTCTCCAAGGTCTCAAAATCAATGGCTTGAAATTGATTGAGCAGATAAGGGATATTGGGGTTGAGATGGCAACGTCTCTCATCTTCATGATAATGCTCTGGACAGAGACAGGCGCCATATTTGAAAGAAAAGTCAAAAGCCTGACCAACCCGATGACAAAAGACACACTCATTAAAATTGAGACTGATTCCAAATCGAGTCAAGATTTGAATTTCAAAAATATTGGTCAAAACCTGATAATCCAAGCCAGTTTCCATCAACTCCAAAGTCTTTTGCAAAAAAGAAAACAAGGGAGCATCCTGCTGATTGTCCTGCAAACTAGCATCTGCAAGAGCTGCTACATAGGTCGCATAGGCCATGACAAAGAGATCGCTATTAATCTTGGGAAAGGTCATGACCTCATGATAGTCCTCAATGTAGCTAAGCCCGTCATCATTGATTCGCAAGAGAAATCGAGCCAGCACCAAGGGCTGAATAACCGACGCCAGCTTAGACTGACCAGCGTGTTTGACGAAAAACATCCGTTTGCCAGCCTGCTCTGTAAAAATCTTGACGAGCTTGTCATCCTCACGAAAATTGCGATTGTAGAGCACCAAGCCTTGACTCGTGATAGACTGAATCATGCTTCTCTCATATACTCCTCAAGCCGTTTCATGGCTTCTTTGATAGTCTCCATGCTAGCCGCATAAGATAGACGCACATAACCTTCTCCATAACGCCCAAAAGCAGCACCAGGGATAAAGGCAACGGCCTTCTTCTGAGCAAAATCCTTGAGAAAGGCAAAGGAGTCTTGATTGTAGCCCGCTGGAATCTTAGCAAAGATATAGAAGGCACCGTCTGGTTTGATAATCTCAAAACCAAGAGCAGTCATTTTCTCGATAATATAATCTCGACGCTGGATGTACTCCTTCTTCATAGGTTCCGCATCATTTTTACCAGCCGTCAAGGCTTCCACCGCAGCATGTTGAGCCATGGTGTTTGCAGCAGTGACCAAGTACTGGTGACTCTTAATCAACTGAGCTGTGAAGGCCGCAGGAGCGAAAATCAGTCCCAAACGCCAACCTGTCATGGCATGTGATTTAGATAGACCATTGATAATAATAGCCTGATCTCTCAACATAGTTCCTAGAGACACATGAGCTTCCCCTGTGTAGGTCAATTCTGAGTAAACCTCATCACAGACAACGAAAATCTCGTACTTGCGTAAAACAGCTACCAAGGCTTCCAACTGCTCTCGACTATAAGTAATTCCTGTCGGATTTGCTGGATAGTTGAGAATAACCGCCTTGAGCTTGTCACCCTGCTCCAAAATGGCCTTTTCCAACATCTCAGGAGTCAAGACAAAACCATTTTCAGTTGTGTCAATCTCGACAATCTCTGCCCCAACTAGATTGACAATCGGTTCATAACCTGGATAAGCAGGAGCTGGCAAGAGCACCTTGTCTCCCTCTTCCAAAATAGCTGTCAAAGTAGCAGATAAAGCCTCTGTCGCCCCAATTGTAACCAAGATTTCATTTTCAGGAGCATAGTCCAGTTGGTACTTTTCCTTAACAAAGTCACTGGCTGCCTGACGTAGAGTCAGCAGACCACTCATCCCTGTATAGTAGGATTGGTTCTGGTCAATCGCTCGCTTGGCCGCCTCCTTGACATGATCTGGCGTTGTAAAATCAGGTTCCCCCAAAGTCAAACGCAAGACCCCAGGAATCTCCGAAATAGCCTGGTCAAATTGACGAATCAACGAAACTTGAATCTTATCTAACTGTTTATTAAAGCGCTTAGTTAAGTCCATAGATACCTCCTACTTTCAAAACGTATCTCTATTATACTACAAAAGCCCCCCGACCGCAAAAATACATGATAGAATAGCTTTCCACTTTCTATTTTACTTTTCCTGTTTACAGGTCTATAATGGTAACATATTCTATTTGGAGGTTTTTATGTCATTTCTATCAAAAAATGGAGCAGGTATCTTGGCCTGCCTTCTGATTTCACTACTTGCTTGGTATCTGGGCGGATTTTTCCCTGTTATTGGCGCGCCCGTTTTTGCGATTTTCATAGGCATGCTCCTACATCCCTTTCTCTCGTCTTATAAACAACTGGATGCGGGATTGACCTTTAGTTCCAAGAAATTGCTCCAGTATGCCGTTATCTTGCTTGGTTTTGGTCTCAATATCTCGCAAGTCTTCGCAGTTGGGCAATCTTCGCTCCCTGTCATCCTGTCCACTATCTCAATAGCCTTGATTGTTGCCTACCTTTTCCAGCGTTTCTTTGCACTGGATACAAAACTGGCTACCTTGATTGGGGTGGGGTCTTCAATCTGTGGGGGCTCTGCCATTGCTGCAACAGCGCCCGTCATCCATGCCAAGGAAAAAGAAGTCGCCCAAGCCATTTCCGTTATCTTTTTCTTCAATGTCTTGGCTGCGCTCATCTTTCCAACTCTAGGAACCTGGCTTCACTTATCAAATGAAGGCTTCGCCCTCTTTGCAGGAACTGCAGTCAACGATACTTCCTCTGTAACAGCCACAGCCAGCGCCTGGGACAATCTCTACCAGACTAATACCCTCGAATCCGCAACCATTGTCAAACTTACGCGGACTCTGGCTATCATTCCCATCACTCTCTTTCTCTCCTACTGGCAAAGTCGCCAACAAGAAAATAAGCAAGGATTGCAACTGAAAAAAGTCTTCCCACTTTTTATCCTTTACTTTATCCTCGCATCTCTCCTAACCACCCTACTGACCTCTCTCGGTGTGTCCAGTAGTTTCTTTACCCCTCTCAAACAACTCTCCAAATTCCTCATTATCATGGCCATGAGTGCTATCGGTCTCAAAACCAATCTAGTAGCTATGGTCAAATCCAGCGGAAAATCAATTGTTCTTGGAGCCATCTGTTGGATTGCCATCATCCTTACCAGCCTTGGCATGCAAGCATTGATTGGTATTTTCTAATCATGACCACCCGTCAAACGGGTGGTTTGTCCCAGGGCTATAAGCCCAAATTACCAGCCAGCGCCTAAAGACGCTGGCTTTCACTTTGTTCAAGCCTTATTGCTCTTGACTCGTCACTTGCCTCTCAAAGAGGCTTTAGTATTACTTACCACTATCCCTAAAGGGATCCTCATATTCTTTTACACTTAATTTATCTAGTGCTATATCATGCTTTTCCTGTTCTTGAATATATTTCTTAATTGTG
>NZ_RJOH01000015.1:0-45441 GCF_003942995.1 Streptococcus mitis
GATCTAGTAAAAATACTAGATTTAAAACCCAAACAACAATCCCTGTAATAAGCAATGTTTGATACAAAGAGGGATTGTTGAGTACCTCTAATCCCCCTGCCATAAACATAAAAAAGGCTATAGGATACAAAATAAAAATCCCATTTAATACCCCCCAAAGAGGAACTGGTCCCTTTATTCTACTTCTTTGAAATTCAAATGTTTTTTTAATTCGTTCCAGTATCATTTAAACCATCCTCTCATGCCTTTAATTAGGCTATTGGCGCCTTTTTTAAGATTATCTGTTATATGAAAATCATCATTAAATTTATTTGCAAGCCAAACAGCACCTGCGGATGCTGCAATCGCTACTGCTCCAGTTACCCAAGCAGGGGCTGTTGCAACACCTAATAGACCTAACCCAACACCTGCTAGCGTTGCTCCAACGCTAGCTCCAGCAATCCCTGCAACAGTTGTTCCCGCTGCCTTAGCCGCATCTATCACAAAACCTGTCGCCTTACTAGCCTCAACTTCATTTCCTCTCAATCCTTGACGTTTGGCCTCTTTTTCATTATAGGGTAGCGATTTCACTATTTTGCATATCGATAAGGTCAAAGGTATCTGTCTTTAAAAGAACACTATTAAAAGCTTCCATGTTCTTTATGGTATCATCTAAACTCTTGACTGCTTGACTATAGCTCGTATTCACACTATCCAAACTAGGATTCGTTAACGTTAGGATATCACTTATCCCTGCATAGATATTTTGTGTCTTACTGGAACTGCCCTTTAATCCCTCGATCGGATCTTTCATGCGTTGCTTGATACGTTCTAGGTATTCTGTCTTAATAATGGCACTGTTGTCGGTCTCACCAACCGTCTCCTTAAAAAGCTTGATAATCCCATCATAGCGGTTTACGATACTATCCAAAGCATTGCTATAGTTATCTAGCAAAGGAATCTGGTAGTTAGAAACTTTTTGGTTGATTGTGTCCTTAACGACACCTTTGAGATTATCTGTAGAGACAACTTAAGATAAACTGCTTCTGGCTTTGGTTAGATCGCCCTTGATACCACCTACAGATGTACTCAAGGCCGATTTTCGAGCCTGTACCTCAGATAAATCAATCTTCATTCACTATCTCCTATCCACATACGCTAGAAACAATGCCCTCATTGAAATACTCTCTGCGAAAGGACAATTACACCATTATATATTATTCTGTTTTTCCTTTTTTAATGCTACTTTCAATAGAGCCAAGCCATTTCTTATATAATTTAACAAAACGCTCTTCATCAATATCACTATATCCTTTGAACACAATATCATCAATATCTTCATGATTAAAATAATAAACTTGCTCTGGAGTTAATCCTTCTGGAAATAGAGCTCCAGTATAATCAAACAATACATCCTGACCTTCCTACTCTACAATAGCGCCCCTATTTAAAATCATAACTTTTTGGTTTCCACCAGATAAATAAACAATAGTTCCAATAGGCAAAATCATAACTTTCTCTTTATTTTACAATATAAAATTTATGTTTTTTAACTACAAATAATAAGTTAAAAAACCTAGCAAATAACAGCTGATAGAATCCTAAACATCCAAAAACAATTAACAAAATAAAATTTGATGAAGCAACTCCCATAAAAATACAGATTGGAATTCCTAAAAAACAACTTAAAAAATCAACTATTTTTTGAGGAAATTTGATGAAGCTTTTTCTTGGTTCCTCTACTCTTCGTAAAATACTTTTTTCATCTACCAAAATAGGGATTTCATCTGTATTTGACTTAAAGATAAGAAAAGAAATCAGTAATATAGCTCCACAAAAAATCATTGATAACCAAAGATACCATGATTCTCTAATTATCGAATTATTAAAAATCAACAGTGGGTTAATATGTTTTGGTAGAATCAAAAGAAAAACTAGTACAATGCCAATACTATACTCCAGTAAGCTTCCTTGAAATTGATCCATTATTCTCCAAGTTGTTGTTTTTATACTAGCATTGTCAACTTTATAGATGGGATACTCTGTATTATATTTCGGGAATAACCCAAACAAATAGGTGCGTACATCCTTGGGATTTGAATAATCTATTATATATTCTTGATTGGAAATCCTTATCAGGTAATATCTATTATTCACACGCCCAACTAAACTAACTTTATAACGTCTATTCGACACTTTCATTACCCACCACTTCATATTTTATAGCTCTACTCGTAGGCTGAAACTCAATAAATTTAATCAGAATAATGGAACAGGTACAAACACCTACCATCCAAATGCTCCTTTCAGAGAAGAAAGTGAGTTACTGAGTGCTTTACCTATCTTTTTGAACTCGAACTTCGGATACATCTATTCTACTTAATCTTCATTATAACATTTTCTCACCATATAGAAAATCCTAGAATGAAATCCTAGGATTTGTATGTCATTTTTTAAAATCATCTACACTAAAGTGGTCATAGCTGATTCTTGAGACTTCCTCATCATAACGACTCAAAAAGTCTTGAAAACGACGATCGATGTAACCAAAGAAGAGCACTTCATCAATATCCTCTTTGTTAAAGAAGATAATGTTTTGATTAATGAGTCCTAGCGGAAGACTGACAGCTCCAAAATCAAAATAACCTTGCTTGCCGTCCTTTTCAGTAACTGGACAATGATTAACAATCATGACAGGCTCTACACCTTCTCGCACTCGAACAACACTCCCAATCGGTAAAGCTGTACGTTCTGACATCAGTTTTCTCCTTCTAAATATTTTTTCGCTTCCTGAACATAAAAGAGTTCTGGATTTTCATGGGCGATACTTTCAAACAAACTACGGGCACGAGCTTCATCTCCTTTTAATTGGGCATTGAGAGCGCCGTAATAAGAAAACACGATTCGAGCTAGCTTACTTTCTGGTTCAGTAATGTCGAAGTAGTCGTTCGCTTCTTTATTGAACACAATATCTTTTATGGCTTGGGCTTGAGCAACAAGTGTAGCTTTGCCTCCTTTAAAATCTGGTGCCTTGGACAATTGTTCCTCAAAGAAAGCAATATCTTGCGCATCTTGAAGATGAATGGAAACTGTTAATAGTTCAAAGCTTGATATTAAAAACGCAGGGGTTCTGAATCTCTTCCAAATTTTTTTCAAATCATATTTGGACATATTTTCCTTGGCAGCTTGAAAATCTCCTTTTAAATAAGCCACTCGACCTTGGATAATTTGGTAATTCTCACGATATGTTGCCCTAAAGGGCTTAATAGATTTTTCTGATTGAACTCTTAACATGTCTTCATATAGCTTAAGATCAATAGAATCGTGTAACACTAGAACAATAACTTTGCTTAGGACAAAACGTAGGTATAAGATCCAGATGATTAGAAGCCACATTAGTGAAACAAAAATCAGCCCGAAAATTTTTGTAGCAGGTTGATAAACTAAAAAAACTCCTATGGCTCCAATAGATATTGATACAACTGCACTAATTTGAATAATAGTCCCAATTTGTAGAAGAATATTCTCTGTCGCCCTACTTACTATTTTTTTTACTAATTTCATATATTATTCTCATTTCACTAATTCTAAATATTTTTTCGCTTCCTGAACATAAAAGAGTTCTGGATTTTCATGGGAGATACTTTCAAACAAACTACGGGCACGCTCTTCATCTCCTTTTAATTGGGCATTGAGGGCGCCATAATAAGAAAACATGATTCGAGCTAACTTACTTTCTGGTTCAGTAATGTCGAAGTAGTCGTTTGATTTTTTATTTAAAACAAGATCCTCTATAGCTTTTATTATGTTTATTGCATTCGTCTGCCTAGCAACCTGAGAATTTGTTCGAACTTTTAATGTAGCTAACATATCGATTTGGTGCGAAATTTCCTCTGTCTTATCAGCATGGATTAGAGAAAGAATCTTAAAGTAAGTTGTGGATAATTCGATTTCAAATTTCTTATTAAAATTTTTATCCTCAAAATTTATTCGTTCCAAATTATCAAATGTTTCTTCAAACTTTCCTTGGTAGTATGACGATTGGGCAATAGCTAGTAAATAATTTGCATCATTGAACAGCTGTTGAGACTTAACGGAGTGTTCAGCTACATAACGATAATAATTTATGTGCTTGTCGAAATTAATATCTGTCAAAAAGATATTATCTACAGCTAATTTAACCAGTTTATTGTTTAATGAAAGCAATGTCTCAAACCCAAAACATACTACCGTATAAGTAATGAATTTCAAAAAATTCATTTCCCCACCTTTAAATAATTCAACAACCATGCATATAAATGATAGGCAAACTATAGGAAATAAGCAAATGTATACTATTTTTGTCAAATTATATAATTTTGAAATTTCAAATCTAGATATTTTCAACGAATAGTTATTTAATATCTCTTTCACCTTTGTCCTCCATTGTAGAACTTAAATATAAAAAGGCACTCGCTATTACTGGAGCCGCTATCGAGACTCCAAATCCAAATGTAGATGCACTAAGTGTAACACCATAAATTAAAGCACCAATAACAAAAACTGTAGCAACTACTACTTTCCCCGCTTTTAATATCTGTTCTCCATGATCCACACTTCTCACCCCTGTTTCAGTGGTCGTTTTAACTGTTGCATAGTCTTGTTTGACCTGGTTACTCTCTTTTACTTAATTTAAACGAAAGGTACTAGGAAACATTATTACTTCCTAAATATTTCTTCGCTTCCTGTACACAAAAGAGTTCTGGATTTTCATGGACGATACTTTCAAACAAACTACGAGCACGAGCTTCATCTCCTTTTAGCTGAGCATTAAGAGCGCCATAATAAGAAAATATGATTCGAGCTAGCTTATTTTCAGGTTCAGTGGTGTCGAAGTAGTCGTTCGCTTCTTTATTGAACACAATATCTTTTATGGCTTGAGTTTGTGCAACGAGTTTAGCTTTGCCTCCTTTAAAATCTGGCGCCTTGGACAATTGTTCCTCAAAGAAAGCAATATCTTGCGCATCTTGAAGATGAAGAGAAACTTTTAATAGTTCAAAGCTTGATATTAAAAATGTATAGTTTCTTAATCTACCCCAAATTTTTTTCAAGTCATATTTGGACATATTTTCCTTAGCTGATTGAAAATCTCCTTTTAGATAAGCCACTTGTCCCTGAATAAATTGAAAATATTCTTGATACGTTGCCCTATAAATCTTAATCGATTTCTCAGATTGAACCCTAAACATGTCTTCATAGAGTTTAATATTAATAGCATCATTTAACATTAGATAAACAACTTTGCTAGATACAAATCTTAAATAAAATACAAAGACAAGAGCAAAAAAGTCAATAACTAATAATATGAGTCCCAATATTTCCAAATTGCTTTGAAATACTAAAAATACTGCCATCGCATCAACAACTAAGACTAAAAATACGCAAATTAGAATAACCCTATCAAGTTGTAGAAGAGTGTTTTCTGTCGCCCTACTTACTATTTTTTCAATCAATTTCATATATTACTCTCATTTCACTGATTCTAAATATTTTTTCGCTTCCTGAACATAAAAGAGCTCTGGATTTTCATGGACGATACTTTCAAACAAACTACGGGCACGAGCTTCATCTCCTTTTAGCTGGGCATTGAGAGCTCCGTAATAAGAGAACATGATTCGAGCTAGCTTACTTTCTGGCTCAGTAATGTCAAAGTAGTCGTTTGATATTTTATTGCAATAGATATCAACAATAGCCTTTAAACTCAAAATTTCTTCCTGATATTTAAAAATTTTTGATTGAAAGTTACTTGTTAGACCTTCAATTTCTACCATCAATTCTTGCAATTCCATACAATCATTCAAATGAACCAAGTTTAGGATACTATAATACTTGATATTAAAAACATAGTACAGATTTTGGGATTTTTTTAGATTACTATTTTTTATTTTATTCAGCAATTCTAAACTATCTTGGAATAGTCCTCTATAAAAGGATACTTTTGCATTTGCCAAATATTTGGGAAGAATCTGAACATTTCTATTTAAAGAATTTGCATCAGCTCTAGCAACTATATCCTGATACTTTGCTAAATTGATATCTTGAGATAAAATATCAATTAAAACCTTATCAAGTAATAGTTTAGATAGAAGAATAAACAATATAAGAAGGACAAGAAATAATGTTAATACCTTTGTGTAAGTGGTCGATGAATGGTTAAAAATATAGACATAAGCAATTACTGTTGAAAACACTAAAAAATACAGCAAATATTTAAATATAATTTTAAGAAAAATTAATTCTATTTTATCAGCTGACCATGTTCTAATAATTTCTATAGCTCTTTTCATATAACACTCCTGTTTTTAAGATAATCTCACTCCCCCTTCAGAGCTTCAAATTTCGCTTTCATGGTTGGATTTTTTCGAGTCAATTTTTTGACCGAAACATCTTCCAACTTGTTGTTCGCTAGGCGGAGTTGGTTTTCAGATGTTGTCAGGAACTTCTTAACCTCTTCCATGCGTTTGATAGCCTTGTCAATTTCATCGATAGCTTTGCCAAAGTTAGTCGAAGCTGAGTTATAGTTCTTAGCAAAGGCTAGTTTAAAGGCATCTAAGTCTTCCTCAAAATGCGTAATGTCAATATTTTGCTCTCGAACCAAGGCCAATTCTTGTTTGTATTTGAGAGAATTAAGAGCCGCATTACGCAAGAGTCCAATCAGCTGAATGAAGAACTGGGGACGAACCACATACATCTTTTCATATTCGTGGCTGACGTCTACAATCCCTGTGTTAAAGTAGTCGTTATCAGCTTCAAGCATGGTCACCAAAACGGCATACTCACAGTTCTTCTCCCGACGGTCCTTGTCTAATTCCTTGTAAAAATCTGCATTCTTGTGCTTCTTCTCTGTTCCATCTGCTTCATTTTTCATCTCAAACATAATGGAGATAATCTCTACTCCATTTTCATCACATTCACGGAAGATAAAGTCTCCTTTAGAACCACGCGCAGAAACCTTGTTATCCTTCTCAAAGTAAGCATTTGGAAAGGCAAAACTACGGACCTTGTTAAACTCACTCTCTGCATAGTGTTCCAGACTTTCCCCGATAGCTTTTGTAGACTGCTGTGCCTTGAAATTCTTATAAAATTCGACTTGTTCACTGGCTGCCTTGAGCTGGGCTTCGTAGTTTTGCTTAACTGAAGCAAGAGAAAGCTCGTTTTCCTTTTCTTGCAGTAGGAGCTGATTTTTGACCTGGTCTCGTTCTTTTTCTAGGTCAGAAAGGGTCTTTTGCAGTTGATTTTCATGCTCCAAACGCAAGGTCGCCAATTGGTTTTCCAAGGCCTGTACTTCCTTGTCCTTAGCCAATAAAGCCTGATGACTTGTCTGTTCAACTTCTTTCTTAGCCAATTCTTTTTCTGTATCAAAGTTTTGGATTTGACTCTGTAATTGCGCAATTTCTTGGTCTTTTTGAGCCAGTTTAGTCTGTTGCTCATTCATGGCCTTTTGCTCAGCCAAGGCCAGTTCCTGCTTCATCCGATCGTGCAATTCCTTATCAAACTCTGCTGTTCTCACTTGGGATAAAAGTTCAGCATACTGGCTCTCATTTACTGTAAAGACTTCCCCACAGTTGGGACATTTGATTTCGTTCATATCGTTCCTCTTTCTAGACTTCTGTAACCATTATATCATGCCTAAGGGAAAATCAAAAACAGCGAGTCGAAACCCACTGTTTATCTTCTTTTTCTTTAAATTTTTTCCAAGGCCAAGCGCAAGTCTTCAATCAAATCTTCTACGTTTTCAAGACCGATTGACAAACGAATTTGATTTGGTGTGACACCTGCTGCTTCTAGATCTTTTTCTGACAACTGACCGTGAGTGGTTGTCGCTGGATGGACAACAAGCGATTTAGCATCTGCCACGTTTGCTAGGTCAGAGAATATTTCTAAATGATCAATTACCTTGCGTGCTTCTGCCTCCCCACCTTTGACATGGAAGGTAAAGATTGAGCCCACACCTTTTGGCAAGTATTTCTCAGCCAAGGCATGATAAGGACTGTCTGCAAGTTTTGGATAGTTTACCTTTTCTACCTTAGGATGGTTGACAAGGAAATCAACAATTTTCTCTGCATTTTGCACATGGCGTTCCACACGAAGTGAAAGAGTTTCAAGTCCTTGGAGCAAGAGGAAGGCATTAAATGGAGACAATGCCGCACCCGTATCACGAAGCAATTGAACACGGACAGCGATAATAAAGGCTACTGCACCCACATCACGAGTATAGCTCAAGTTATGATAACTTGGATCCTCGTCAACAAATTGAGGGAATTTCCCTGAAGCCGCCCAGTCAAAACGACCGCTATCGACAATCACTCCACCAATAGTCGTACCATGCCCACCGATAAACTTAGTCGCAGAGTGAATAGCAATATCTACACCGTGAGAAAAAACGTTAATCAAATAAGGTGTTGCAAAGGTATTATCTGAAACGAGTGGAATCTGATGCTTATGAGCAATCTCTGCCAATTTTTCCAAATCTGGAATGTTAATCAAGGGGTTGCCCAAGGTTTCAATCAAGACAAGCTTGGTATTGTCATTGATAGCTGCTTCTACTTCCTCCAAATTATCCACGTCCACAAAGGTTGTTGTGATACCATAACGAGGAAGGGTTTCTTTCAAGAGGTTGAAGGTCCCGCCGTAAATAGTTGATGCCGCTACTACATGATCACCAGCATGGGCAAGCGCCAAAATCGTATAAGTTACTGCGGCCATACCTGATGCTGTTGCAAGAGCTCCAACACCACCTTCAAGAGCAGCGATTCTTTCTTCAAAGGCAGCTGTTGTAGGATTGGTAATACGGGTATAGATATTCCCTGGTTTTCTCAAGGCAAAAAGATCCGCACCTTCCTGCGTATCATCAAAAACAAAGGATGTTGTCTGGTAAATCGGCACTGCACGAGACTTGGTAGCTGGATCCACAACTTGACCAGCATGTAGTTGCAAAGTTTCAAATTTAAAATCACGAGTCATAAAACGACCTCCAAATAGTTTGATTAAGGATATTGTAGCACCTTAAGTTATAGTTTACAAATATCAGTTTTCTATATTTTTATATAAGAAATAGCTATTACTCTATTTTAAAAACGAAAAAAGCACGACTCAATCGTGCTCATTTTCTTAATCTACATAAGTATCTTCATTTTTATTGAGGAAGGCATATGGAAGACCAACCAAGAGACCACCACCGATCAAGTTCCCAATGAAGGTTACACCCCAGTGACGAAGCATATTCCCAACACCGAAGTTAGCAATTGAATCAGCAGCAACACTGAATTTTACAATCGCAAAAGAAGCAAAGTTCGCCGCAATGTGCTCGTTTGTTAAGAATACAAACATGTAAATCGCTGACAACACAAGCCAAAGTTTGGCACCACCATCTTTGACCAAAACAAATGAAAGAATCGCAATATTTACGAAAATATTTGCCAAAATCGCCTCAAGCAAGATTAATTCATTTGAACGGCCTAACTTCATCTCAACAACCCCTGAGATGAAACTATCGTGTGTCAGATGTGCATAAGCTGCTGAGTGGGCAAAGCCCCAACCTGCTATCAAAGCCCCGATAAGGTTGAACAAGGTACAGTAAAGTAAAATCTCAGCCGTTTTTCTCCAAGAGATTTTTTTCAAGAAACTACCAGCAGTCAAGAACATCATGTTTGATGTTACCAACTCGGCATTCAAGAAAACAATGTAGGCCAAGCCCCAAGCAAAGACAAATGGGAAGAGGAAGCGTCCACTACCTGGTGCAATTTTATTAATCAAGTCAGCCCCAACTGCACCAGCAGCTGTACTGAAGGTCAAAAATGCACCTGCAAACATAGAACGAATCGCATACTTAAATTTACTTTGGCTATAAAGACTTTCCTTCTTCTTGCAAGCAAATTCAATCTTTGAGATAAATTCTGAAGAAACCATAATAAACTCCTAAAACTTTTATTTGTGATAATTATAACATAAAACAGATATAATGAAAAGCCTTTCCTAATTGTATTTTTGATAAATTTAAAAACCCAGCAATCGTTTACATTGTTTTAATAACAAGCTTTTAGAATTTTTAATTATTAGAATATAAAGATTGCATGGAATAACTTTTATTCTATTTAATATATTTTGTTGTTACAATTTACAAAACGATTTTCGCTGCAAACCTATTTTGTAAAAGAAAAAGAGAGAATCGTTCTAATTCTCCCTGATACACTAACTCTTCTTAATCAACATATGTATCTTCATTCTTATTTAGAAAGGCATACGGTAAACCAATCAGAAGACCTCCACCTATAAAGTTAGCAATAAAGGTTATACCCCAATGTCGAAGGATATTTGGAAGACCAAAGTGAGGTACTTGATCAGCAATCATGCTGAATTTCATAATACTAAAAGAAGCAAAATTGGCAGCGATGTGCTCATTGGACAAGAAGACAAACATGGAAATAGCTGATAAAATGATCCATAGTTTGGCAGCACCGTCTTTGACTAATATAGATGAAAGAATAGCAATATTTACAAATACATTGGCAAGAATTCCCTCAAGCAGGACTAAATCACTTGGACGTGCCAATTTCTTGGCTACAAGCTTAGGAAGGAAGCTATCATGGGTCAAATGCGAAAAGGCTGACGAGTTGGCAAAGGCCCATCCAGCCACCAAGGCACCAATGAGATTAAACAAAGTACAATAGAGTAAAATAATCATTGCCTTTTTCCAATCAATCTTTTTCAAAAATGCGCCTGCTGTTAAATACATCATATTGGAAGTTACCAATTCCGCATTTAGAAAGACAATATAAACCAGCCCCCAAGCAAAAACAAATGGGAACAGGAAATACCCACTACTTGGAACAATACTATTAAGTAAATCTGCACCAATAGCACCAGCAGCTGTACTGAAGGTTAAAAAAGCACCTGCAAACATAGAACGAATAGCATACTTGAATTTACTTTGCTTGAAAAGACTTTCTTTCTTGTGGCAATAATAATCAATCTTCGAAATAAACTCTGACGAACTCATAAACATCTCCTATTTTTTTATATTTAGTATTATAACACAAAATATTAAAATAGGTAATTGTTTTTGAAAAATGCTAGTATTTGTATTGATTTATCATTACTTAGAATGCTTATAAAGCAATATAAAAAGAACCAGTAAAACTAAATGTTTACTGATTCTTTAAATACTAATAGCGCTGTTTATATGGTTGATTGAAAGCTGTTAAAATTTCTTCAGGTGTTTGTGAATAATCCTTTGTATCTTTCAAGTCACCTTTTACGATAATACGCTCTGTCGCATCATAGTCTACACATGTTACAAGTGTGATTTCATCAACACCACTACGATCATCAATCTCATCGACGCGATCTGGTGTCACATGCTTCACTTCTCGAATTTCATAGGTATAAACTTTATCCTTATCAGTTAGATAAATTTTCATTCCATTTTTAGCGCGTGCCAGTGGAGAAAAGAGCATTTGACTGGCATTTTCTGCTGTAAAGATGTGGTGGCTCGCAAGTGAATAGTTTCCTTTCCCCATCACTTGGTCACGCTTCATTGTACCAGCTCCATAGAAGAGATTGACATTATCAAGCCCCTTAAAAATAGGCAAGTTAATTTCTACCTCAGGAACAGCAATTCCACCGATAACAGGCAATTTTTGCGAATCCCATTGTGAGGATAAAACAGCTTCTGACGAGATGGCTTTTACAGAATCAAAGTCAAAATTTCCTTCTGTATCTTGATTTTCTTCCAATTTTTCTTTTGATACCTGGCTGACTTGGTATTTATTGGTATTCCAAACCATGAACATATCACGAATTTTTGAATTGAAAATCAAAGCCACTGACAAGAGGATTAAAAACCCTGCCAAAATATTGGTTAATAAATTTTTACGGTTTGTTTTCTTTTTGTTCTTTTTATGGGACATTATGCTTCACCTTCTGTTTCGTTTTCTGTCCCAACTTCTTCTTTTTCTGCCGCTGCAACCGTAGTAAAGGTTACAATTTTGGCATCTTGGTCCAGGCGCATCACTTTAACTCCCATAGTTGAGCGACCTGTTTGTGAAATATTGGCAACGTTGGTTCGAATCATGACACCTGTATCAGTGATAATCATCAAATCTTCATCGCCTTTAACGGTCATAAGACCAGCAAGAGAACCGTTCTTTTCTGTAATTTTAGCAGTTTGCATCCCTTTGCCACCACGACCTTTAGTTGGATATTCGGTCGCAACTGTGCGCTTACCATAGCCCTTTTCTGTGATGATAAGAACCTCGTCCTGGTCTGTAATCACACTAGCACCAACAACTGTGTCTCCGTCACGAAGGTTAACACCTTTCACACCAGTGGCGATACGACTCATACCACGAACAGCTGATTGATTAAAGCGAACTGCATAACCAAACTTGGTACCAATGATAATATCCGTGTCCTCTTCTGTCAGCAAGACATTAATCAACTCATCTTCATCCTTGAGGTTAAGTGCTTTGAGTCCATTCTGACGGATATTAGCAAATTCCTTAACGCTGGTTCTCTTCACAATACCATGACGGGTTGTGAAGAAGAGATAAGCGTCATCGCTGCGTTCAGATTCAACATTGATGATGGTCTGAATACTTTCACCTTCATCCAATTTCAAAAGATTGACAATTGGCAATCCCTTGGCAGTACGGCCATATTCAGGAATTTCATAGCCTTTCAGGCGATAGACACGTCCTTTATTTGTGAAGAAGAGCAGGTGATCATGGGTGCTAGTCGACACTAACTCACGAACAAAATCGTCATCCTTAACACCTGTACCTTGAACACCACGCCCCCCACGTTTTTGAGCGGTGAACTCAGCTTGGTTCAGACGTTTGATGTATCCCTTGTTAGAAAGTGTAATCAAGACATCCGTTTCTTCAATCAAATCCTCATCTTCGAGGCTTAAGACTTCACCGACCATCAATTCCGTACGACGTTGGTCACCAAACTTACGCTTGACTTCGTCTAATTCATCTTTGATGATTTGAGAAACACGTTCTGGTTTAGCAAGAATATCTGCTAAATCCGCAATCAGAGCCAAGAGATCATCATACTCAGACTGAATCTTATCGCGTTCCAAACCTGTCAAACGACGAAGACGCATATCAAGGATGGCTTGACTTTGACGTTCAGATAACTTGAATTTGCTCATCAACTCAGCTTGTGCTTCCGCATCCGTTTCACTAGCACGGATGATACGAATCACTTCGTCGATATGGTCTAGCGCAATCAAGAGACCTTCTAAGATATGAGCACGTGCTTCCGCTTTTTCTTTATCAAAACGTGTCCGACGAATAACCACTTCTTTTTGATGTTCGATATAAGCATCCAAAATCTGACGAAGGGACAAAATCTTCGGTACACCATTTTGGATAGCAAGCATATTGAAACCAAAGTTGGTTTGCATCTGGGTCATCTTGAAGAGATTATTAAGGATAACATTGGCTGAGGCATCACGTTTGACCTCGATTACGAAACGAACCCCTTCACGGTTTGACTCATCACGAACTGCTGTGATGCCCTCAATGCGTTTTTCCTGAACCAAACGAACAATATGCTCATGCACCTTTGTTTTATTGACCATATAAGGAAATTCTGTTACAACAATACGCTCACGGCCAGTCTTAGTTTCTTCAATTTCAGTACGAGAACGGAGGACAATCGATCCTTTACCTGTTTCATAAGCCTTATGAATACCTGATTTCCCCATAACAAGAGCACCAGTTGGAAAATCTGGCCCTGGCAAGACTTCCATCAAGTCCTTAGTGGTCACTTCAGGATTGTCCATAACTAACTTCACTGCATCAATGGTTTCACCCAGATTATGAGGTGGAATATTGGTTGCCATCCCAACAGCAATACCAGTTGCTCCATTTACCAAAAGATTAGGAAAGCGTGCTGGCAAGACCAAGGGTTCACGTTCATTGGCATCATAGTTATCAACGAAGTCAACCGTATTTTTATTGATATCACGAAGCATCTCCAGAGCAATCTTGCTCATACGTGCCTCAGTGTAACGCTGGGCGGCAGCACCATCACCGTCCATGGAACCAAAGTTCCCATGACCATCTACAAGCATGTAACGGTAACTCCACCATTGAGCCATACGGACCATGGCTTCATAGATAGAGGAATCCCCGTGTGGGTGATATTTACCCATGACATCCCCTGTAATACGAGCAGATTTTTTATGAGGTTTGTCTGGAGTAACACCCAATTCATTCATTCCATAGAGAATCCGACGGTGAACAGGTTTCAAGCCATCTCGAACATCAGGAAGGGCTCGCGCTACGATAACACTCATGGCGTAGTCGATAAAGCTCGTCTTCATCTCCTTTGTCAGATTGACATTCACTAAATTTCTATCCTGCATTAATAAATGCCTCATTTCACTATTAGTAATTAACTATATTATACCATAATATCCGCCATATTTCAGGTATCTAAAATCACTAAAACGTTTACATCAAGAACTGAAATGCATATCCGTGACAAAGCTTTTTAAAAGTGATAAAATTGAAATAACTGGGGAAACCCCTGAATAAAATTAAGGAGATGTTTAGAATAATGACTTCAACTAAACAACACAAAAAAGTTATCCTTGTCGGTGATGGTGCTGTAGGTTCTTCTTACGCTTTTGCACTTGTTAACCAAGGAATTGCACAAGAGCTTGGAATTATCGAAATTCCACAATTGCATGAAAAAGCTGTTGGTGACGCGCTTGACCTTAGTCACGCCCTTGCCTTCACTTCACCTAAAAAAATCTATGCAGCTCAATACTCTGACTGTGCAGACGCTGACCTTGTTGTAATCACTGCAGGTGCGCCTCAAAAACCAGGTGAAACTCGTCTTGACCTTGTAGGTAAAAACCTTGCTATCAACAAATCAATCGTAACTCAAGTTGTTGAATCAGGTTTCAAAGGTATCTTCCTTGTTGCTGCTAACCCAGTTGACGTCTTGACTTACTCAACTTGGAAATTCTCTGGATTCCCTAAAGAACGCGTTATCGGTTCAGGTACTTCACTTGACTCAGCTCGTTTCCGTCAAGCACTTGCTGAAAAATTGGATGTTGATGCTCGTTCAGTCCACGCCTACATTATGGGTGAACACGGTGACTCTGAGTTCGCTGTTTGGTCACACGCTAACATCGCTGGTGTAAACCTTGAAGAATTCCTTAAAGACACTCAAAATGTTCAAGAAGCTGAATTGATTGAATTGTTCGAAGGTGTTCGTGATGCAGCTTACACAATCATCAACAAAAAAGGTGCAACATACTACGGTATCGCAGTAGCCCTTGCTCGTATTACTAAAGCAATCCTTGACGATGAAAACGCAGTACTTCCACTTTCAGTATTCCAAGAAGGTCAATACGGAGTTAAAAACGTCTTTATCGGTCAACCAGCTGTTGTAGGTGCACATGGTATTGTTCGTCCAGTAAATATCCCATTGAACGACGCTGAAACTCAAAAAATGCAAGCATCTGCAAATGAATTACAAGCTATTATTGACGAAGCATGGAAAAACCCAGAATTCCAAGCTGCTTCTAAAAACTAATTTAGATAGTAATAACTCCTTGAGTCATCAGGGAGTTATTTTTTATCTGTATTTGAACTAAACATTTTATGAAGTTTACGTAAAAAACAACATAACTTTAAAAGCTATCATGTCACAGTTTGGGCATAAATCCGAAAAACTACCAATTAGATCTATACTCACGTTACAAAAGGTCTGAAGCAAGCAGTACTTGACGCACTTGATACCGTCGCATTAAATCGAAAGTAAAAAATTTTGCCCCATTTTTGCCCCATGGACAAAAAAAGCCCATCATACAGGCTAGAAAGCTTAATATGATAGGCTTTTTATTTTAATTAGCGTACTGTGCGGATACGCATTGTATTTGTACGAACAGCTTCTCCAAGTGGTACACCAGCTACGATAACGATATCGTCGCCAGATTGTACAAGACCTGCTTCAACTGCTTTACGTTCAGCAATTTCGAACATATCGTCAGTTGAAGATGGAGCATCTGTCAACATTGGGATAACACCCCAGTTCAACATCAATCCACGTTCTGTCAATTCGTCGAATGTCAATGCCAAGATGTCAGCATTTGGACGGTATTTAGAGATCAAACGTGCAGTGTGACCTGTCTTAGTAAGAGTTACAACCAATTTAATATCCATTGAGTTAGTAGCATCTTTAACAGCTGAAGCCATTACTTCTGTCTTAGAGTTACGTTCAAATGAATCTGAGTTCAAGCGACCGTATTCGTTAAGAAGAGTTTGAGCGTTCTTGTCGATTGTAGCCATTGTAGTTACTGACTCAAGTGGGTATTTACCGTTTGCAGACTCACCTGAAAGCATTGTAGCGTCAGTACCGTCGATAACAGCGTTGAATACGTCTGATACTTCTGAACGAGTTGCACGTGGTTTTTCAGTCATTGTTTCAAGCATGTTTGTTGCTGTGATAACAACTTTACCTGCTGCGTTCACTTTAGTAATAATCATTTTTTGGTAAACTGGAACCATTTCAAATGGTACTTCGATACCCATGTCACCACGAGCGATCATGATACCGTCAGCAGCTTCAATGATTTCATCCAAGTTGTCGATACCTTGTTGGTTTTCGATTTTAGCGAACAATTGAACGTGGCCGTTACCAGTTTCTTCACAGATTGCACGAACTTCGTTAACGTCTTTTGCAGTACGGACGAATGAAATCGCGATGAAGTTAATACCTTGTTCAAGACCAAAGCGGATATCATCGTTATCACGTTCAGCAAGAGCTGGGAAAGGAATTTTAGTGTTAGGGATGTTTACACCTTTTTGTTTAGCAATAACACCGTCATTTTCCACTTCAACTTCAAATTCACGAGTTGCATCATCTTTAGCAACAACGAGAAGACCAAGTTTACCATCGTCAATCAAAACTTGACGACCAACTTCAACATCATCATAGATATCAAGAGCACCAGCAACGTTCAATGCGATTACATCACGAGTTGATTTGATTCCTTGTTTAGTAGCAACACGGATTTTCTCACCAGTTGTGTAAGAGTACTCTTTTGCATCTCCTTCAAACAATTCAGTACGGATTTCTGGTCCTTTTGTATCAAGAAGGAAACCAACTTTTTTACCTGCAAGTTTTTCAGCAAGTTTAACAGTTGCCATACGGTCACCTTGTTCTTGGTGATCACCGTGTGAGAAGTTGAAACGGAATGTGTTAGCACCAGCTTCAATCAATTTAGCAATGTTTTTAGCTGAAGCTTCAACATCAAGTTTTTCGCCCCAGTATCCGTCATCACCGAATTTTTTACCACCACGGATTTCTACCGCAGGTCCCAAAGTTGCAACGATTTTTACACGTTTGTTCATGATTTTTGTGACTCCTTTATATATATGACCTTTTTGGTCTTATTAACTAAATTATAAATTATGACAAGCTCTTATTCAAGCTAGATAGCTCAAGGTCAGCCTTGTGTGGGTTGTTAACCACAATCTTACCATCTGCAGTGAGGCTAAACAATGCTCCTTCTTCTGCAGTTCCAAGAATTGGGTTTTCAACCATTTTCTCATTACGGATACCAACCGCAACACCACCGATACCTTCTTTAAGAAGTTTAACAGCATGTGCACCCATACGTGATGCTAAAACACGGTCACGCGCAGTTGGAGAACCACCACGTTGAATATGTCCAAGTTCTGTCACACGAAGGTCGCTTGTATCCCCAGCTTCTTTTAGTTTTTGACCAAATTCAGCTGCAGACATCACACCTTCTGCCAAGACGATGATGTTGTGTTTTTTACCACACTCATAACCACATTTAATGCTTTCTACGATATCTTCAATCTTGAAGCCTTCTTCAGGAATGATGATTTCATCAGCACCAGTTGCGATACCTGCCCAAAGAGCGATATCACCTGCGTTACGTCCCATAACTTCGATAACAAAAGTACGACGGTGACTTGATGACGTATCACGAATCTTATCGATAGCGTCCATAGCAGTCGTAACCGCTGTATCAAAACCGATTGTAAAGTCAGTACCAACGATATCGTTATCGATTGTACCTGGAAGACCGATAGCTGGGAAGCCATGTTCAGTCAAACGCATAGCACCGTGGTAAGATCCGTCACCACCGATAACAACTACACCTTCAATCCCGTGTTTTTTCAATTGCTCAATGCCTTTAAGTTGCCCTTCAAGTTGAGCGAACTCTGGGTAGCGAGCTGAGTGAAGGAAAGTACCACCACGAGAAATGATGTCTCCTACTGAAGCTGCATCTAGGGGATGAATTTCACCGGCAACCATACCAGCATATCCATCATAGATACCAAACACTTCCATTCCTTCTGAAATTGCTTGACGAACAACTGCTCGGATGGCAGCGTTCATACCAGGGGCGTCTCCACCACTAGTCAAAACAGCAATACGTTTCATTTGGTTATGCTCCTTTTTCTTTTAACATTCTTACTGATTATACCACATTTACATTGAAAATTCTTCTATTTTCCGTAATTTTAGCGATAAATCGTTTTCATAACGATTTCATCCAATTTCACTTCTAATTCATCAGATTTAGCTACAAAATGGTTGGGAGAAACAATTGTTCTCTGTTCCTCTTCATACCTGATAATGACTGGGATTGGGCCTTTATACTGGTCTAAAATACGTGACATCTCTTGATCCGAGTCATGATTCTTCACCTGAATCCAGAAGCGTTCAGCCACTGCTTCTCTTATTTCTTGTGCAATCATTTGCAGACGACCGTCACGTGACTGGACTTTCCCTTTGATATAGTAGAAGGCTCCTTCTCTTACTTCCTGTCCAACCTGTCGATATAAATCTGAAAAAAGTGTAACATCCAATTTTTTCTTACTGTCATCTACCTGTAAGAAAGCCATGTTTTCGCCCTTTTTGGTACGAATTACTTTTATTTTCTGAACTTCAACCAAAATAATAGCGTAGCTATTTTCTGACAAATTTCCAATTGGGGTAATCGGATAAATAACCTTACTTGCAATAGCTTGTAGAGGATGTTTGCTCACGCCTACTCCTAGAAGCTCTTGTTCCATGTAGAATTTTTCTTGCTCCGACCAGTCCTCCGAATCTTGCCAACTATAAATGGTCTCTCCAAATAAGCTTCCTAATACTTTCACAAATTCAAATAGATTAGCTAAATTATTGAATACTTTTTTACGATTTTTTTCAAATAAATCGAAAAGACCAACTTTTACCAAAGGTTCCAGCAAAGGAAGTTTCAAATAATTCTCAGGTAGTTTAGCTAAAAAATCTTCAATATTAGAATAAGGTCTATGTTCAATAATCCAAAGCGCCAAATCCTTGCTGAGCCCCTTAATTGATTTCAAACCTAGATAGATAGACTTGTTGGCAATTTTATCGTGATAGGGAATAGTATTGATGGACAATGGGGCTACTTCAAAACCTGCTTCTAAGGCATCTGTTACATAATCACTGTTGGCAGAATTCAACATAATCTGATAAAAGATGGCTGGATAATGTGTTTTAAAATAAGCCAACTGGAAGGCCAAGGCTGAGTAGGCATAGGCATGAGATCTATTAAATCCATAACCTGCAAACTTCTCCATAACATCAAAAACCTGCTCTGCTTTTTCCGCAGTATGACCAGCTTCTAATGCTCCCTGAATAAAGGAAGCCCTCATCTCATGCATAGCAGAGGCATCCTTTTTACCCATAGCTCGACGCAAAATATCGGCCTTCCCAAGACTAAATCCAGCAAATCGCTGGGCAACCTGCATAACCTGCTCCTGATAGAGCATAATTCCGTAAGTTGGAGCCAAAATATCCTCCAGTACTGGATCCAGAACCGTCACTCCTTCTTGCCCATGCTTTCTTGCCACAAAATTATTGATGTAGTCACTTGCACCTGGTCGATTTAGGGAAGTAGTTGCTACGACATCTTCAAAACAGACTGGTTGAACACGCTTGAGTAGGCGAATGGCACCAGGTTGCTCAAATTGAAAGATACCTTTTGTATTACCAGACGCAAACAAAGCTAGGGTGTCTTTGTCTTCCAAATCAATTTCTTCAATTTTAAGGTGAATACCTTCTGATTCAGCAAGCAACTCTTGCATTTTCTGGACAAATGTCAAATTTCGCAATCCCAGAAAGTCCATTTTCAATAGCCCGCTAGATTCAACTCCATGAGCATCATACTGAGTCAGTGGAATTTCGTCACCATGCTTTAGAGGGATGTAATTGGTTAAATCTTGGTCACTAATTACAACACCAGCTGCATGGACAGAGGTTTGTCTTGGATATCCCTCAATCTTGCAGGCAATTTCAAAGGCTTTTTGGTATTCTAACTTACTATTGATTTGCTGACGAAACTGGAGGTTACCCTCATAAGCCGACTTGAGATTATCACGAAAACTGATTTTCTTAGTAATTGCAGATAATTCATACTCTGGCACACCAAAACGTTTCAAGACATCACGTAAAGCTTGCTTGGCCCCAAAGGTAGAAAAAGTAACGATTTGAGCCGCATGTTTACTACCATATTTATTACCAACATATCTGATAAAATCTGGACGATAAATATCTGGAATATCAATATCAATATCAGGCATGGTATAGCGTTCACGATTGAGGAAGCGTTCAAAAATCAGATTTTTCTCTACTGGGTCAATCCCTGTAATGTCTAAAGCATAGGAAACCAAGCTACCAACTGCGGAACCTCGTCCCATTCCCATATAGTAACCATTCGAACGTCCAAAACGCAATAAATCCCAAACAACCAAAAAATAATCATCAAAGCCCATATCATGAATAACAGCCAATTCTTGGTCTAGACGGTCTTGATATTCTTTACCAGTTAACCCCTTCTGAGCAAGCCCCAATTCAGCACGTTCTCTTAATTCTTCTACTGCTGGTCTAGCTGGGTTAAAACGAGGCAGTTTCAAACTAGTATCCAAGTCATAAGAAATACCTGAAATAAGCTTTTCTAAGTTTTCCAAGGCTTGAGGAAAACGTTCTTGGAATAGTTTCTCTAAAGAACTTGCTGATATAAAAACATCTTGTCTCGAACGCAAGGGAACTTCTCTGAGTGGTAGATTTTCTTTAATCGCTGTTAATACTTGAAGAACTTCTCTATCCTTACTTTCAAATGTATTGACCCGATACAATGGCAAAATAGGATGATGAAATTCGCTTGCTAGTGTTTCTGGGTAAACCCCTATATAGTAATCACAGCCTAGATTTAACAACTCAAGTTCTTCAAAATAAGGCACAATTACAGCAATATCTTCAAGATACTGAGACAGAACCGACCAAGTTTTCTCCCCCTGCATCTTAGCTGTTGAAAGTTTCATCAACTGCTGGTAGCCCACACTAGATAGAGCTAAAAAGCGCAGATTTACATCTTTATCATCTACAAGGACATTCATTTCAAGCCCTAACAAAGGATGAACTCCATATTTTTTTGTAATCTCTAGAAAGTCAAAAGCCCCATAAAGATTGTCAATATCCATCATAGCCAGATGAGTGTATCCATAGTCTTTTGCTACTCTCACATACTTGGCGATTGAAATGACACTCTCCATAAAACTATAGACTGTTTTTGTATCTAGTTGTGCGATCAATTTACACTTCTCCTCTATCGTTCTCACTATATTATACCATTTTCTTTAAATTTCTATTACTATTACTGATGCTTTAATATCTAATAACTCAAATCATAGTTGAATAGACAATCCTTGCTCGATTTTCAATAGCATCACTAATATTGTTGTATTTAAGCTTATCATTTTACATGTTTATTTCATAGACACTTATTTTTATTTATGATAATTTCTTTTAAATTTTATAGTTCCTTTTCTCTCTATTTTTTGATATAATAACCTTAATATATTTCATAAATAGGAGGTTTTATGCGTTTTAATCAATTCAGCTATTTTGCGCTACCTAGAGATACAATTATCTTTGAATTAAAAAAGTATGGATTCGATTTACCGGTCAACATTACAAATAAAAAAACGCTTGAAGCGTTTCTTATTCGTTTCTTTTTTAATTACAAAGATAGCACCTATCCCCTATCCAGTTTAGCAGTTGATAAAGAAACTGACTTACTGACATTTTTTCAGTCAGACAAAGAACTGACTGCAGATATTTTCTATACTGTAGCCTTTCAACTCTTAGGTTTTTCCTACTTGATTGACTTTGAAGACAGTGATGTTTTTCGTAAAGAGACTGGTTTTCCCATTGTATATGGTGACTTGATTGAAAATCTCTATCAGTTACTCAATACTCGCACCAAAAAGGGAAATATCCTGATTGATCAACTGGTAAGTGATGGTCTTATCCCTGAAGATAATACCTACCACTACTTTAACGGCAAGAGTTTGGCTACTTTTTCTAGCCATGATGCCATTCGAGAAGTCGTTTACGTTGAGTCTCGTGTCGATACTGACCAAAAAGGTCTTCCAGACCTAGTCAAGGTCAGCATTATTCGTCCTCGTTATGACGGGCAAATTCCTGCTATCATGACAGCAAGTCCTTATCATCAGGGAACAAATGATAAAGCCAGCGATAAAGCTCTTTACAAGATGGAGGGCAATCTCGAGGTTAAACCTGCTCACAAGATTGAGCTAGAGGAACCTCAACTAAATCTCGTCCAACCTCAAGGTCAAGCTGAGCTTGTGTCAGAAACTGAGGAAAAGCTAACGCACATCAACGCTAGCTATACTCTCAACGACTACTTCCTTCCACGAGGTTTTGCCAATCTGTATGTCTCAGGTGTTGGTACCAAAGACTCTACTGGTTTCATGACTAACGGAGACTACCAGCAAATCGAGGCTTATAAAAATGTCATCGATTGGCTTAATGGCCGTTGCCGTGCTTTCACTGACCACACGCGCCAACGTCAAGTCAAGGCTGACTGGTCAAATGGAAAAGTAGCTACAACTGGACTTTCCTATCTAGGTACCATGTCCAATGGTCTTGCCACTACTGGTGTAGATGGCTTAGAAGTCATTATTGCCGAGGCTGGCATTTCATCTTGGTACAACTATTACCGTGAAAACGGTCTGGTAACTAGCCCAGGTGGCTATCCAGGTGAGGACTTTGACTCCCTTGCTGAGTTAACCTACTCTCGTAATCTCTTGGCTGGCGACTTTATTCGTGGTAATGAAGCTCACCAAGCTGATTTAGAAAAAGTAAAAGAGCAGTTAGATCGCAAATCTGGTGACTACAATCAATTTTGGCATGACCGCAACTATTTGCTCAATGCTGATAGAGTAAAGGCAGATGTTGTCTTTACTCACGGTTCTCAGGATTGGAATGTTAAACCACTTCATGTTTATCAGATGTTTCATGCTCTTCCTGCTCACATAAACAAGCATCTCTTTTTCCATAATGGCGCCCATGTGTACATGAACAACTGGCAGTCCATTGACTTCCGTGAGTCTATGAACGCCTTATTGACTAAGAAATTACTGGGACAGGAAACGGATTACCAACTTCCTACTGTTATCTGGCAGGATAATACAACTCCTCAGACTTGGTTATCACTTGATAACTTTGGTGGCCAAGAAAACTTTGAAACCTTCGCACTTGGTCAAGAAGAGCAAGTTATTCAAAACCAGTACTCAGATAAGGATTTTGAGCGTTATGGTAAGACTTACCAGACCTTCAATACAGAACTCTATCAAGGGAAAGTCAATCAGATTACTATTGACCTTCCTGTGACCAAGGATCTCCACCTGAACGGTCGTGCCCAACTCAATCTTCGTATCAAATCCAGTACAAATAAGGGGCTCTTATCTGCCCAACTGCTAGAATTTGGACAGAAGAAATACCTACAACCTTATCCAGCTGTATTAAGTGCTAGAACCATTGACAATGGTCGCTACCATATGTTGGAAAATCTCTGTGAATTGCCATTTCGTGAAAATGAACAACGAGTCGTGACAAAAGGTTACCTTAATTTACAGAATAGAAACGATTTACTGTTAGTAGAGGATATTACTGCAGATGAATGGATGGATATCCAATTTGAACTGCAGCCAACTATTTACAAGTTAAAAGAAGGAGATACTCTTCGTCTAATTCTCTATACTACTGACTTTGAAATCACCATCCGTGACAATACCGACTACCACTTGAGTGTCGATCTTGAACAGTCTACACTTATCTTACCTTGTCAAAAGGTATAATGTAACAGACATTCAAGATGGAAAAATTTCCATTTGAATAGTCTAATGAAACATAAATTTGGTATCAAATTCAGTCCAAAGAACAGATTATACTAGCCCCGCTGCTGAACCTTGGACAAATGATACTAACACCCCTAATCAACATGTGTAACCCTCTATCATACACGCTACCACACCACATGTTGGACAATCTCTGTGAATTACCGTTTAGTGTAAATTCACAAAAAGCCGTGACAAAATGCTACCAAAATTGAAGGATTTACTGTTAGTAGAGGATACCAATGTAAATAAACGGATAAATAGCCAATTCATCTGCACCAAACTAGTGACAAGTTAAAAGAAGGAGATTATCTCCGTTTAGTCCTATACTACTGACTTTCAAATCTTCATACGTGACAATACCGCTTACCACTCGACTGACGATTTCGATCAGTCCACGCTTTCTGTACTTTGTACAAGGAGTAATATTTTATGAATAAATCTGAACACCGACACCAACTCATACGAGCTCTTGTAACGAAAAACAAGATTCATACTCAAGCTGAGCTACAAGCTCTTCTTGCTGATAATGATATTCAAGTTACACAAGCTACACTTTCGAGAGATATTAAAAGTATGAACCTCTCAAAAGTACGTGAAGAAGACAACTCTTACTACGTGCTCAATACAGGCTCTATCTCAAAATGGGAAAAACGTCTCGAAATTTATATGGAAGATGCTCTTGTCTTGATGCGCCCAGTTCAACACCAAGTCCTACTAAAAACCCTTCCTGGACTTGCGCAATCCTTTGGTTCAATCATTGATGCACTAAGTTTCTCTGACGCTATCGCTACCCTCTGTGGTGATGATGTCTGCCTTGTCATCTGTGAAGATGCAGAAGCTGCTCAAAGATGCTTTGAAGAACTGAAAAAATTCGCTCCACCATTTTTCTTTGAAGAATAACAAAATTCCGTGTCCTGATGAGGCACGGAATTTTGTTATATTCTTTACTGAGATGGATTTTCTTTTTTAGTTCGTGCTAATCTCAGAGCACGATTTGGATTGAGACGATTAAATAGTTCTTCCAATTTCTTTTCATTCCAAACATCTGCGGCGGAAACAAAATTGCCATCCACATCTCGGAAAGATATCGGTTTATCTCCCATACCAGTCTCCTAGTCTACAAATTCAAACTCAAATTTACCAATGCGGACCAAATCGCCATCTTTAGCACCACGAGCACGAAGGGCTTCATCAATCCCCATACCACGTAATTGACGGGCAAATTTCATGACTGATTCGTCACGATCAAAGTTGGTCATATTGAAGAGTTTCATGAGTTTTTCACCAGAAAGTACCCACGTTGCATCGTCATCACGACTAATTTCAAAGGCTTTTTCTTCCTCGTCAAATCCATAGTAAGCTTCTTCTTCCATATCTGACTCGTCGTAGAGCAAGAATTCTGGTGTCTTGTCTAATAATTCAGCTGTAGCATCCAAGAGCGTAGCTAGACCTTGCTTGGTCAAACCAGAAATTGGGAAGATAGCTGGTAAGTCTTCAAATTCATCGTAGTTTTCAGCCAATTTTTTCTTGAATTCTGCAAGATTTTCCTGACTATCAGGCATGTCCATCTTGTTTGCCACGATAATCTGCGGACGCTCCATGAGGCGAAGATTGTATGACTCCAGCTCTTTATTAATAGCTAGGTAGTCCTCATAAGGATCACGGCCTTCGCTAGCTGACATATCAATGATATGGAGTATGACACGGGTACGCTCAATATGACGGAGGAACTGGGTCCCCAGACCAACACCTTGACTAGCTCCTTCAATCAAACCTGGTAAATCAGCTACTGCAAAAGATTCACCTGATTGAGTACGAACCATACCTAAATTTGGCACAATAGTGGTAAAGTGGTAGGCACCAATTTTAGGTTTAGCTGAGGTGATAACACTTAGAAGTGTTGATTTCCCTACAGATGGGAAACCAACCAAACCAACATCCGCAAGGATTTTAAGTTCCAATTGTAACTCACGTTCCTGACCTGGTTCTCCATTTTCAGAGATTTCCGGTGCAGGATTTTTTGGGGTCGCAAAGCGGATATTTCCACGTCCACCACGACCACCGTGGGCAACGATAAATTCTTGACCATGTTCAATCAAATCTGTCAAGACCTTGCCAGTCTCGGCATCACGCACAGTTGTTCCTTGTGGCACTCGAACTCTAAGGTCCTCGGCACCACGACCATGCATCCCTTTGGTCATTCCTTTTTCACCAGAATCAGCCTTGAAATGACGATTGTAGCGGAAATCCATGAGGGTACGTAGTCCTTCATCTACAACGAAAACTACATTTCCTCCACGACCACCGTCACCACCCCAAGGACCGCCATTAGGGACATATTTTTCACGGCGAAAGGCAACCATACCATCGCCACCATTTCCAGCCTTGACCTTAATCTTAGCTGTATCTAAAAACATACTCATTTTTTCTTCTCACTTTAAAAAAGGGCTGGGAAATCCCAGTCACAAAATTTTCTTGAATCTATTTTATAGATTACTAAGGGCACCAATAGCAGTTGCAAAAATACCCAAAATACTTGCTAATAGCATAATAACTACGATAATTAAAGTTAATTTCTCAAAAAAGGTTTTTTTACGATTTCCATTATCTCCAAATGCCATTTTTCTCTCCTTCATTACATTCTATTTTCTATTATCTTAGCATGAATTCAGCTAGTTTTCAATAGTCAGTTGCTACAGGTGCGATGATCCATAAAATGATATAAGCTACAATCCCAGCTCCGTAACAGCAAGCAAGAACACCCCATATTACGCGAACGATAGTTGGATCCATATCAAGATAATGGGCCACTCCGGCACAAACACCCGCAATCTTTTTATCAAGACTACTTCTCATTAATTGTTTTTTCATGGCTGTTCCTCTTTCTATTCCTCATGGTCTTTCCAATAATCTCTTATGCTGATTAACTGCGTTTTTGAAGCCTTCAGCATGCGTCTAGAGCCTTTTACGGGCACAGCGACCACCTGTTGCGGTAGATACAAAACTGTCTTAAAGATTCGCTGACTAACCGTATCGTCTTTAGCCAAATCTTTCTGGAAGTTATTTGAAATAATGGCATCCAGATAAAACTCATGCACTCGTTTTCCAAAATTCTCAGCTGAAATCTCGTACAATTTCTCTGATAAGGTATGCTCATTCATATCTGGCGTTGCAATCAGGGCTTCTAAAATAGCTCCAGCCAAATCATGTTCTCCATAATACAAGGTTCCAAACATTTTATCACTGATAAGATTGTCCAGATAAGGATTTCCATGTGCAATGACAGGCGTTCCACTGGCCAAGCTTTCCAAGTAGGTCAAGCCTTGGGTTTCACTTGTCGATGCTGAAATGAAGAAATCCGCTGCCTTATAGTAAAGAGCCGTCTCACTAGGAGCAACCATCCCTGTAAAGATGACTGAGTCTTGAATCTCTAGTTTCTTGGCTTGCTCTTTAAGGTCATCCAGATAAGGACCATCCCCAGCAACCACCAGTTTGACCTTGTCTTCCTCTTTCAGAACTTCTGCAAAGGCTGCTAATACTGCCTGAATATTTTTTTCATAGGAAATTCTGGAAAGACTAAGCAACATCTTTTCATCATCTTGAATCCCCAGTTTACTACGCAGTTCTATCAAATTTTCCTGCTTTATTTCCGGACGCTCAAACTTAGCTAACTCAATACCAGTTGGAATGACCCGTTTTTCAACCTTGACCTTATAGTCAGATAGCAAGTCACGAACAATCTCACTCGGGCAAATAACCCCATCCACATCGTGTAAAAAACCTCTAACCAGATACTTAACCATGCTAGGACGAATCAACATCCCCTTGGCAATATAATGCACATAGTCTTCATACTGGGTGTGATAGGTATGGATGACCGGAATCTTCAGTTCTCGCGCAATCCAAATCCCCAACAAGCCAAGAGAAAATTCTGTCTGAGTATGGATAATATCCAGCTGATACTGTTTAGCAATTTCCAGTGCTTTGCTGAAACCTCGGTAGGCAAAGCGGCGATCCTTAAAAGCAAAGAAAGGAACACTTGGAATGCGGATAATTTGCCAATCTTCATAACGATTGACATCCTTATCTGTCGTCGTAAAGATAAAAACAGCGTGCCCTTGCTTTTCAAGTTCTGTTTTCAAGGTTCGAATACTGGTCGCAACACCTGAAACCTGAGGAAAATAGGTATCTGTAAATAAACCAATTCGCATAGATTACCTCTCTTTTTACTTTCTCCCTAAAGCGGCTTGTTTCTCATAAAAGTCCAACCAAATTTGTAACAGATGCTCTTCAGAATACTCTCTAGAAATATTTTTAGCCTTTTCTTTAAGTTCTTTTAAGGCAACAGGATTTGCTTGATATTCTAAAATAGCTTCTTTCATCTCTTCTCTATCTGCTGTCGCCCGATAATTTCCCTCCAAAATTACCTTATAGAGATCCAAATCACGCAACATAATCGGAGCTTCACAACTAGCAGCCTCTAAAATAGTCATAGGAAATAGCTCATTATAACTAGGCAACAAGAAAAGATTCGCTAGGGCATACAATTCGCGCATCCGCTCTGGCGATACAATACCTGGAAAAATCAAATTTTTAGGTGGATTCTCCATGATTTTCTTGTAACGTTCATAACCATCTGTCATACCACCAAAAGAGAAACCACCTGCCCAGATAAAGGTAATTTGCGGCAATTCCTCAGCCAGACGGATAAAGTCATCAATCCCTTTGCGTTTCTGAACCTGACCAGCTCCTACTACGATAAACTGATTGTCACTAAGACCTAGCTCTGTTCGCAATCTGACTACTTCTTCTTGCGGAAGAGGATGCCATTTTTCCTTGTTGACAAAGTTAGGGATATAGGTCACTTTTTCACGTGGAATACCAGCTGCCACCAAATCCTCAATAAACATAGGATTGACCACAACCAAGTGCTCCATCCGGTTGTAAAAAGAAAATACATAGCGTTTCACAATTCCCTTTAAGAAAAATGGAATTTTCAAACTCCCCTCAAGTGTATCAGGCAAGAAATGCACATAGCCAATTTTCCTTCCTGAGCGTTTCTTTTGGAAGGTTGATAAATAATAGGGGAAATCAATGGTATGAAAGTGAGTCACATCGGCTTCGATTGGAAGATTTTCTGTAACAATCAATTGGTCCTTGGCATCACGGTGAAGAAGACGAACTAATTCACGGTAGGCACCTGAAACTCCTTGTCCTGCTACTTTCTCACTTGAACTCAACATATTGATGCGTAATTTCTTTTTTTCCATAACTACTATTATATCATTTTCTTTGAATAAAATCAGCAAAAGAAAGGAGAGACTAGAGGAAAAGAGGGGGAAATTTCCTCACTTTTCCAACGGTCTCTCACATGCTTTTATAGGTTTACTTAATGCCTAGGGCAATGCGTGCATAGCGACTCATTTTTTCAACGGTCCAGGCTGGATACCAGACTAATTTGACCTCAGTATCCGTTACTTCTGGAACCTCTGTCATGGCATCATAAATCTGGTCTGTCAAAAGGTCCGCTAGGGGACAACCCATAGTTGTCAACGTCATATCAATCTCTGTTTGCCCTGTGTCGCCGTCAAAACGAATCTCATAAATCAAACCAAGATTGACAATATCGATTCCCAACTCAGGGTCAATCACTTCTTCCAAGGCTGATAAAATTCGTGTTTTGATGTTTTCAATTTGCTCTTCTGTATAAGCCATATTTATCCTCACTCTTAGTCTTCAATAAAATCACGAAGCGGTTTGCTGCGACTTGGTTGACGAAGTTTTCTCAAAGCCTTGGCTTCAATCTGACGGATACGCTCACGGGTTACATTAAAGACTTTACCTACATCTTCAAGGGTCCGCATTTTACCATCATCTAGTCCAAAACGTAGACGCAAGACGTTTTCTTCACGGTCTGTAAGAGTATCCAAGACCTCATCCAGCTGCTCACGCAAGACGATACGAGTTGTGTAGTCCACTGGATTTTCAATCACTTCATCTTCGATAAAGTCCCCAAGGTGGCTATCATCCTCTTCACCGATTGGTGTTTCAAGAGATACTGGTTCTTGGGCAATCTTCAAGATTTCACGAACCTTGTCTGGAGTCATATCCATACGTTCAGCAATTTGTTCTGGCGTTGGATCTTGTCCCAATTCTTGAAGGAGATTACGCTGTTCACGAACCAATTTATTGATGGTTTCAACCATGTGGACTGGAATACGAATGGTACGAGCTTGGTCCGCAATAGCACGAGTGATAGCCTGACGAATCCACCAAGTTGCATAAGTTGAGAACTTAAATCCTTTAGAATAGTCAAACTTGTCAACCGCCTTCATCAAGCCCATGTTTCCTTCTTGAATCAAGTCGAGGAACTGCATACCACGGCCAACATAACGCTTGGCAATGGAAACAACCAAACGAAGGTTGGCTTCCGCAAGACGTTGTTTGGCTTCAATATCGCCAGCTTCAACAGCCAGTGCCAATTCTTTTTCCTCTTCATTGGTCAAGAGAGGAACGACCCCGATTTCTTTCAAGTACATACGAACAGGGTCATTGACCTTAGCCGAAGTTGATCCAATCAAGTCCTCATCGCTGAGTTCTGGCTCTTCTTCTGCACTAAGCACACGCGCACTTGGATTTCCTTCGTTATCTGTGATTGAAATCCCTGCATCCTGAATTCGTTGCAAGAGATCTTCAATCCCATCAGCATCCAAGGTAAAAGGAACAACTAGACTAGCATTGATTTCATCATCTGTTGCTGTCCCTTTTTGTTTATGATTACGGATAAATTCTGCTACTTGTACGTCAAATGTTGTTACTTCTTTTTGTTTTGTTGCCATTATTACTCCATTCTTCTCTTTTGGGAAATTAAACGTTCCAATTCTTCTAGGGCTGTATCGGTATCTCCTACATGGCTAGCTTCCTGCACCTTCTTTTTAATTCTCATATTGTCCTGATTCAAGAGAGCCTTGTTTCGAGTCGTCTCTACTTCACTAAGTTCCTGCGGTGACATCTCAGCAGGTAAATCCTGAGCTAAGACTTGATACCAAGCTCTTTCAACTTCCTCTGTCTGTTCTGCTAGAACTTCTGGAGGAAGATTGCCATACTGACCAAGCAAGTCATATAAGACCTGAAATTCAGGTGTGTCAAATGCAAAATCTTCTCGCAAACGGTAATCATTCAAAATAAGGGGAGATTCCATCATTCGATAAAGTAGATGGGCTTCTGCCCTCATAATAGCTGATAACTGCTTGGTGACAGGCATGGTGATTGGCGTCGGTCTGGAAATTCCTTCCATGCGATTCTGCCTTTGCGCCTGACGACTCTCATTAACAATCTGCTCAATCTGGGCATAATCAAAGGACGCCAGACTGTCAGCTAAAATATGAATATAGCTGTTTTGAGCGGTGATGGACTTTTCTTGAACAATCAAGGGAGCTATTTTTTCAATAAACTCAATCTGAGCCTGCAAATTCTCACTATTTTCAGGTTTGTACTGGTGAATGTAGAACTCAATCGGACTAATACGAGTTTTCGTTAATAGATAGGCCAAGTCTTCTGGTCCATTTTTTTGTAGATACTCATCCGGATCCAAGTTATCAGGCATGCTGACGATCTGCACAGGCATATCACCAATTTCGTCCAGCGCTTTCAATGTCGCAGCTTGCCCAGCCTTATCGCCATCGTAAACAAGAACCAACTTCTTGGTTAGCCTTTTCAGATGCTCAACATGCTCACGACTCAAGGCCGTTCCCATGGACGCCACAGCATTTTCGATTCCAGCCCGATAGGCTGCAATAACATCCATGAATCCTTCCATCAGATAAATCTCACTGGCTTTTCCAGAAGATTTTTTTGCCCTATCCATATGATATAATTCGTAACTTTTGTTAAAAATTGCAGTCGATCGGCTATTTTTATACTTAGAAGTTTGTGAATCCGTTTTCTGCCAGATACGACCTGAGAAGGCAATGACCTTTCCCTGGTCATTTGTCAGGGGAAACATAATCCGATTGTGAAAGGTGTCTACAAATTGATTAGCATCCGAGAGATAAAACAGTCCCGAATCCAAGAAATCCTCATCACGATACTGACCAGACAAACGTTGATAGAGATAGTTTCGTTCTGAAGGTGCTAAACCAATCCGAAAATGCTTGAGCACTTCATCTGTCAAACCACGCTGATAAAGGTAGTTTCTGGCCTCCTCCCCCATGGTCGTTGTCATAAGAATAGCATGATAAAATTTGGCTGCATCTTCGTGCATATCATAAAGAGCTTGGTGGGGTGAAGCTGGCTTCTGTTCACTATAAAGCGTTTTTTCCACCTCTATCCCGACACGCTGACCTAAGATCTGGACAGCCTCCATAAAGGGAACCCCTTGGTACTCCTCGATGAACTTAAAGACGTCACCTGAGCGACCACAACCAAAACAGTGGTAAAACTGCTTATCCTCTACAACGTTGAAAGAAGGTGTTTTTTCACCATGAAAAGGACAGAGCCCTAGATAGTTCCGTCCTGCCTTTTGTAAAGAAATCACATCTCCTATGACTTCCACAATGTTGGCATTGTTTTTGATTTCTTCAATGACTTGTTTGTCAACCATACACAATACCTCCATGTTATCATAGTTTACTTTATATAGTATACTTTATTTCAGAAAAAAAGTAAACCATTTCACTCATTTTCCCTACTTTATTCAAAGAGCTGATAATAATCAGAGATTTTCATCTTAGCTTTTTCTTCATTATTGAGGTCATGAATTATCCGTCCTTCTTTCATGACAATCAAGCGATTGCCATATTTGAGAGCATCTTCCATATGATGAGTAATCATAAGAGCTGTCAGCTGATCTTTCTTGACAAATTCATCCGTCAATTCCATCAAAGCGACACTTGTCTTTGGATCAAGGGCTGCAGTATGCTCGTCTAACAAGAGTAATTCAGGGCGCTTCAAGGTTGCCATCAAGAGACTCAAAGCCTGTCTTTGTCCACCTGATAAGAACTCAATCGGTGTATTCAAGTGTTTCTCAAGACCGTTTCCCACTTTTTCAATGGTTGCCTGAAACTCATCCTTATAGCTAGCCAGACGTCTCGGAAACAGTCCACGCTTTTCACCACGAAACTTGGCAATCAAGAGATTCTCTGCCACTGTCATACGAGGAGCTGTCCCCATCTTGGGATCTTGGAAGACACGAGACAGATACTTAGCGCGCTTCTCTGGTGAAAACTTAGTAACATCCTCACCTAAAATACGGATAGTTCCACTGGTTAGTGATAAAGTTCCAGCAATGGTGTTAAAGAGAGTCGATTTCCCAGCACCATTTCCACCTAAAATCGTGATAAAGTCCTGTTCAAAAATTTCTAAGGAAACATCATTTAAAATAATCTTTTCTTCATCAAAGCCATTTTTAACGATTTTGGTTGCATTTTTTAATTCTACAATAGCTGTCATTTGCTTAACTTGGCTCCTTTCAAGATTGTTTGCTTAAATGTTGGAATCATGAGGCAGATTGCTAAAATCACGGCGCTGTACAAACGAAGGTAACTTGTATTAAAGCCAAGCGCAATAACTGCCCACACTAAGAATTGATAGGCAATAGAACCTACAACGATGGTAACCAGACGTTCTGCTAAGCTCAAACTCTTAAAGATAACTTCTCCAATAATCAAACTTGCAAGCCCCACAACGATAACCCCGATTCCTCGAGATACATCGGCATACCCTTCTTGCTGGGCAATGAGAGCTCCTGCAAGGGAAATCACACCATTTGATAAGACCAAGCCCATGAGCTCCATGCGCCCAGTATGAATCCCGAAACTTCTAGCCATATCAGGATTGTCACCTGTAGCAATATAGGCTTGTCCGAGTTTGGTGTCCAAGAAAAAGAGCATGAGAGCAATGACAAGACTGACAAAGATAAGACCTGTCAAGAGTTGGTTCAAGTCTGAATCAAAAGGCAAGACATCCTGAATTTGCTTGGTTCCAAGCAATCCTAAATTTGCACGTCCCATAATCAAGAGCATGATAGAGTGACAAGAAGTCATCACCAAAATCCCTGAGAGCAAGGTTGGGATCTTCCCTTTTGTATAAAGAAGGCCTGCTGCCATTCCAGCCAAACAACCTGCTCCTACAGCAACAAGAGTCGCTAAAAATGGGTTCACGCCTTTGGTTATCAGAGTGACAGCAACAGCTCCCCCAAGAGGGAAGGAACCTTCTGTTGTCATATCTGGAAAGTTCAAAATCCTAAATGTCATAAAGATCCCCAGACCTAAAATAGCCCAGACAAATCCTTGAGAAATAATAGATAGTATCATCTGTTTCTTAACCTTTTCTATATGATTTCTATTGTAAAAAATTGGAGGAGATGTCCCCAACTCCTCCATTACAGGTTATTCAATCACTTGTCCTGCTTCTTTTAGAACAGATTCAGGAATCGTAATACCTAGCTCTTGTGCCAATTTTTTGTTAATCACTGACTTACCAGTTGAAAAGACATTAACTGGAGTATCAGCTGGTTTAGCACCTTTCAAGACTTCCGCAATCATTTTACCAGTTGCCACACCAAGGTCGTGTTGGTCAACTACAACTGATGCCAAACCACCAGCTTCTACCATGGCAGTTGCACTTGGGTAGATTGGTTTTTTAGCTGATTGGTTGCTTGATACAACAGTTGAGAAGGCTGAAGCAATTGTGTTATCAATTGGAACCCAGATAGCATCGACCTTGCTAGTCATAACGTTAACTGTTGAAGCAATTTCATTTGTTGAAGGAACTGCAAATGTTGCCACTGTCAAACCTGCTTTTTCAGCATAAGCCTTAAATTCTTCTACCTGTGTTTTTGAATTGTCTTCGCTGCTTGAGTAAAGAGCTCCGATTGTTTTCACATTTGGTGTCAAAGCTTTGATGAGTTCAACTTGTTGTTGAGCTGGATTATGGTCAGACACCCCTGTGATGTTGCCACCTGGTTTTTTCAAATCTTTGACCAAGTTAGCACCAATTGGGTCTGTAATAGCAGCCATGATAACCGGTAGATCTTTTGTTGCACTAGCCAAACCTTGAGCAGCTGGTGTTGCAATACCAACCACAAGGTCATTCCCATTTGCAACCAATTGTTTACTCATTGTCGCAACCTTACTTTGGTCACCTTCTGAGTTCATAAAATCAATTTTAACTTGGTCATCTTTATAACCTTCTTCTGCAAGTCCATCTTGAATCCCTTTATAAATCAAGTCAAGAGAGGGATGGCTCACAAACTGAAGGACACCAACTTTGGCAATTTTCTTTTCATTTTTAGCTTCTGGTTTATTCATTGAAGAGTAAATTAGACTTCCTGCTACTAAGACTGCTAATGCAGCGATAATTCCAATTAAACGTTTATTTTTCATGCTATTTCTCCTTTTTATTTCCTTTAAAATACTTCACTTATCTAAACAAGCGACACCATCGTTTTCTTTCCATACTAACCTCCATCAAAAAAGTCCTCACACAAAAAACTTGTGTGAGGACGTCGATGCGCGGTACCACCTCAATTATAGGGAATTTCCCTATCGCTCTGTCTCGCAATAACGAGATGCACTGTAAGGTGTGCTCACCGAATTTTTATGATTTCAAATTCTACATAACATCCAGCCCAATTTTCATCATCATCACTTATCTGTTTTCAGCTACCACAGACTCTCTAAAAAGTTTATTATGATTACTTTTCTGAATGGTTAAATTATATCATTTTTCAACTACTTGTCAAGACTCTTTTAGCATTTTTTTAAACTATTCAAAAACTTCCCCTATAGAAAAGAGGAAGTTTGATAGGTATCAGCCTGAATTACGCAATCCTGTCGCAATTCCGTTGATGGTTGTATGGATTAATTTTTCTTGATCGCTTGATAATTCTCCTCGACGTTGACGTTTAATCAACTCCAACTGGATATAGTTGAGGATATTAAAGTAAGGCATACGGTAATCCAAACTTGCTTTTAGATATGGATTTTCAGCCAAGAGTTCATCGTAACCTTCGATAGCCAAGATAACTTCTTTGGTGACTTGCCATTCATTTAGAATAGTCTCATAGATTGCTTTTACTTCTTCATCCTCACACAGTTTGGCATATTCAAAAGCAATGTTCATATTTGATTTTGACAAGACCATATCAACATTTGAAAGAAGCGATTGAAAGAAAGGCCAGTTTTGGTACATATCTCGTAAGATAGCGATATTCTCTGGATTTTTATCGATAAATTCCTTGAAGCTTGAACCAACCCCATACCAGCCAGGGAACATGACGCGACTTTGCGACCATGAGAATACCCAAGGGATGGCTCTCAAACCACCGATTTCAGTAATAGTCTTACGAGCGGCTGGACGAGAACCAATGTTAAAGCTTGAAATAGCCTTGATTGGACTTGACTCGAAGAAATAATCATAGAAATGGTCATTACCAAAGACTAAATCACGGTAGATATCGTAACTACGGTCCACCACTTGATCCATAATGGCTTCATATCGATTGGATGTATTGGTATCACTCTTCTTCTGAGTAATCATACGGTTAATAGCTGCAGATACTAGCATTTCAAGGTTATAGTAGGCAGCATCTTTGTTACCGTATTTATTGCCAATTACTTCACCCTGCTCCGTCAAACGGATACGATCCTTGATTGATTTAAGCGGTTGAGATGTGATAGCTTCATAGGTTGGTCCACCACCACGACCGACAGTACCACCACGGCCATGGAAGAAGGTAACCTTAACGCCAAATTCATCTCCAATAGCAGTCAATTGTTGTTGAGCCTTATAGAGGGTCCAACATGATGAAAGATAACCACCATCTTTATTACTATCAGAGTAGCCAAGCATGATTTCTTGGTAGTTATTGCGCGAAGCAATCCATTTCTTAGCAAGAGGAAGAGAAAGGTATTCTCTCATGGTTTCTTCTGAGTGGTCCAAGTCTTCAATTGTTTCAAAGAGAGGAACAATTTGGACACGGGCTCTTTCTTTATCAACTAACCCTACTTCTTTTAGCAAGATAGCCAATTCCAACATGTCTGATACGCTGGTTGCATGTGAAATGATAGTCTGACGAATGACATCATCTCCCAACTTATCTTTCAACTTACGAGCGGCCTTAAAGATTGCTAATTCTTTTTCAAGTAACTCTGATTTTTCAACATGAGTGGCAGAAAGAATACGTGGATCTTCTTCTAATTCTTTCAAAAGAAGCTGGCATTTTTCTTCTTCACTTAGTTCACTATAATGCGAATGAATTCCTGCTGATTTCAAGAGTTCGGCCACACAAGCTTCATGAACACTAGAATCTTGACGCATGTCAATAGATGCCAAATAGAAACCAAAAATTTCAACTGCCTGAATCAGCTCAACAAAATCACCAGAAATCAGTGCTTCACCCTTATTTTCCATGAGGGAATCACGAATGGTAATTAAATCCTTATAAAAATCATTGGCCGTTTCATAGCGAGCTCCAACTTCCTTATCTTCAATCAGATAAGTTTTTGTTGCTTGGATTTTTGATTGAATATCAAACAAGGCACGACGATAAAGTTCTTTTTCACGATAAATAGAGTTGTCCTTGGATTGACGAGCCATTTCTCTGACTTGCTTGCTAACATTGACGATACTAGTCGAGAGGGAGAATTCACGATAAAGTTGGTAAATCTTTTCATCATAGTAGTTCATGATGACTTCACACTGGGTCATAGCAGATTGTTTCAAGGTATCTGCTGTAACAAAAGGATTCCCATCACGGTCTCCACCAATCCACATTCCCATGGTAATTGGTTTAGGATGTTTCAACTCCAAACCGTGTTTTTTAGCCAGACGCTTGTACTCAGCAGTCAAATGAGGAACTGCCTTCAGGAATGAACTATTGTAGTATTCCATAACATTCGTGATTTCATTGGTTACTTTCAATTTCTTTTCACGAATCATATCTGTCTGCATGATAATCTCAATGTAACGACGGAGATCATTATGCCATTTTTCCTTATTAATCAAGCCTAATTTCACATCACGATACTTACGCAAAAGGGTATGGATATGGTTGGTCAAATCCAACATACTCTTACGTTGCACTTGTGTTGGATGAGCAGTCAAAACAGGGACAACATTCAAGTGTTCAAGAATTTCAACCGCATTTTCTTTTTCTGCAACCATTTTGATTGTTGCTGATAATTTTCCAAGATAATCTTGATCAATATTATTTTGGTGGTTGATTTCATAGGCCAAATCCACGTCTTCTGAAATATTAATTAAGAGGGGTAAGATAGAGAAATAGCGTGAAATATAAGCCATTTCATCATTTGAAAGACTAGTAACCAGTTGGTTCAAGCCCTGATAATCTTCTTGAGTTGATAATTCTTTCAACTCCATGATTTTTGCAAAAGTCTCTGGGGCAAGCATATTTTTAGTGATATCTTCTAACAATTCTGTTAAAATCAATACTTCTTCTTGCACGACAGCTTTATTACTATAGTTTTCTAATTTTTGAAGAGACATAGGTCATCCTTTCCGCTATCAACTCTACATATAGTTTGATGAGTGAGTTTCTAACTCCTCATACAATTGGGCACGTTTTTCACTTGCATCAATATTTAAGACAAAGGCGATGGCTACAGACAAGACCAGAAGACTATTCCCTCCTTGCGATAAGAAGGGGAAGGTTACTCCTGTCGAAGGAATAATGCCAGAAATTCCACCGATATTGACGAATACCTGTACCAGCATCATCCCCCCAACCCCAATCGCCATCATGGAATTAAAGGGATTCTTAGCACGAATACCGACTAGGATAATCCGCAAAATCAGGAAAAAGACAAGGGCTAAAATCAAGCTGGCTCCCACAAATCCAAACTCTTCAATGACAATTGAAAATACAAAGTCTGTATGAGCCTCTGGTAAATAACCACGTTTTTCGATTGAATTTCCTAAACCTAGACCAAACCAGCCACCATTTACCATGGCAAAGTAGGAATTAGCAAGTTGGTGGCCTGCTCCTGCCAAATCGGCAAAGGGATTAAAGTAAGCACTGAAACGCTTAGCAACGTAACCAAATACTGGAACTTTTGAAAACTTATCAACCCCAATCATAGAAATAGCTGATAAGGATAGGGCTGAAACTCCAAACAATACACCAATAAATGCTATAAACCAACGATGAGCAATCCCACTGACTGTATACATAATCAAGGCGACCAGAGCTAGGATAGTCGCATTCCCCAGATCTGGGAAAATAGCCAAACTTCCTATCATTACCAAGAGGACAAAACGCCAATCATTAAAAGCTCGAGGAATCCATTGATTTTGAGTTAAAACTTGAAAATCGTAAATACCAATTTCATCCTGTTGTTTTGAAAAACGTTGGGCCAAGTACCAGACGATGATAATCTTCAAATACTCCGCTGGCTGAATGGTCAAAGGTCCTACTGAAATCCAACCATAGGCTCCATTGACTGGCGTACCAATTAAGCGAGCCAGAGCTAAGAGAATCAGCTCAACAAACATAACAATAAATAAAAGTCGTTCTTTTCTTAAAAAATTCAGTTTCAGCTTATATATCAAGGCAATCAATATTAAACTAAATATCCAAAACATTCCCTGACTTCGAACCAATTGGAGGGCACTTTTACCTTCTTCAATAAGAATGGCACTGGTTGTAGAATAGACTACAATCAAACCCAAAATAGATAAAAGTAAGTAAGGAACTAGAATAGAATAGTTTAACAGGTGCCTCTTACTAATCTTCATAGTATCACCAATCTAATGAGAACAAAAGAAATTATTCCCAAATTCCGTTTATTTTCTAGTTTTGATTGCTATTATACCATTTTTTCCGAAAGAAAAAAACTCTTACCCTTAAGATAGAAGATTTTCTCATAAGAAAAAGAGCACTTGGCTCTTTTCTGTTTTATTCTTTTGAAGAACTGCTTGAGCTTGAATCTCCACCACCGATGTATTGAGTGAAGATATTTTGGAAGGCTTGATCTTTAACCTTGATATTGGCTGCTTGCAATTCTTTTCCGATAATACTTTGAACAAATGATGCGTCGTTTTGTTTTTGAGTTAAGATAACAGTTTTTAATTTTTCTTTGTAATCGTCAATATTAGATGATTTTTCTGTTTTCTTAATCAGTTTAACAATGTAATATTGACTGCTGTAGGCTTGTGTTCCAGTAACGCTAATCACATCAGAAACACCGTTTACATCTAAAGCAAAAGCAGCTTTTTTAACTTGTTCTGGTACTTCTGTTGAAGCAGAATCAAAAGTGATTTCTCCACCATTCGCTTTAGTTTTCTCATCTGTTGAATTATCTTTGGCTAATTGAGCAAAGTCTGCATCACTAGCTTTAGCTTTTTCAAGAATTTCTTTAGCTTTGTCTTCATTATCCAAACGGATAATTTGAGCAGTCACATCAGGAGTGTATTCGTCAAAGGCCTTCTTGTAAGCATCATCTGTCAATTCAGCTTCTGCTGCTTTCTTAACTGCCAACTCAACCAATTTACTTGTACGAATTTGAGCTTTACGTGTTTCAAGAGTCATTCCTGCTTGCGATAAGACACGTTGGTAGTTCTCACCATATTGTTTCTCTTCTTCGGCAATAGTATCGTTGACTTCTTTGTCATCTACTTCTGAGCCATATTGCTTCTCAAATACTTTTTGGATGGTCATGTTCAACAAGACTTGTTGTGCTGAAGGGTTGCTTTTCACTTGCTCATAAAATTGATGTTCTGTGATGACATCCCCTTTCATGCTGATAAGATCTGCTCCTTCTGAACCTTTCGAACAAGCTGCTAAAGTTGCTACTGATAATAGTGTAATGGCACCTGCCAATAGTTTTTTCTTCATGTCTACTCCTTTGAGATAAGTATTACCCTATCTATTTTACTATATTTTCTTAAATTTTTCTGAAAATCATTCGCTGTCAGGCAATTGAACATCTGCTACATTTTTACGAAGCATGAGAATGCCGTCTCCCAGAGGTACTAGTGTTGCGGTGAGTCCTGGATTGTCTAAGGTTGCATCAAATAGTCTTTGAAGTCCTCTGTAAATAGTTCGCTGGCCACGACGGACTTCCATAATATCCTTGGCAACATCACCACCTTGGAAAATATCATCCAAGACAACCACACCAGCGACTTCCAAATGTTTGAGGATTTCTGGCAGAAAGACGATGTATTTAGACTTAGCAGAATCCATAAAAACGAAATCATAGGATTCTATCAAGGTAGATAAGACATCTACCGCATCTCCTTCTAGTAGTGTGATTTGCTTACGACTGTCAAACTGGGCGAAATTTTCCTTGGCAAATCTAATCATCTCTGGATTGCGGTCAATGGTTGTAATCTTGGCATTTGGCGCATGTTCTGCCATCAAGAGGGCTGAAAACCCGATGGCCGTCCCAATTTCCAGAATGTTTTTAGGCTGCATGGTTTCCATGAGAAAACGGAAATAAGCAACCGTTTCATGGGGAATAATGGGAATATTTTCCTTGCGTGCAAAGTCTTCCAATTCTTTCAAAGATCCTGTGACTTGCTTTTGGCGCTGACGCATCAAGTCCACAATTTCTTCCTTGACGACAGGGCGACGCATGTTATGGTTGGCATTTTTACTATACGATTCAACCATCTTATGCAAATCCTAATTTTTCAACAAGGGCTTCAAACTCATCCAAACGACGTTCAAAGACTGCAAAGGCATCGTTGAGGTAGTCTTCCTTCTCCATATCAACACCAGCTTTTCTCATGACATTAAGTGGATAATCAGATTTACCAGCCTTAAGGTAGTCAATATAACGGTCACGGTCTTCTTGACTGCCATGGACAATCTTTTCAGCCAAGGCTGAGGCTGCTGCAAAACCAGTTGAATATTGATATACATAGTAGTTATAGTAGAAGTGTGGAATGCGAGCCCACTCGTATTGGATTTCAGGATTGTCTTCCTTACTCAAACCATAATACTCTTGGTTCAAGTCTGCGTAGAGTTTATTTAAGAAATCACTTGTCAAGACTTCTCCATTTTGGTCTGCTTGATGGATTGCGTGTTCAAACTCGGCAAATTGAGTTTGGCGGAAAACTGTTCCACGGAAACCGTCTAGGAAGTTATTGAGAATAGCAAAGCGCGTTGCATCATCTTCCACTTCTTCCAATAATTTCTCCGTCAAGATATTTTCATTGGTCGTTGAGGCAATCTCAGCCAAGAAGATAGAGTAATCCCCGTAAACATAAGGCTGCGTTTCACGAGTATAGCTTGAATGCATACTATGACCTGTTTCATGGACAAGAGTAAAGAGATTGTCTAGATTGTCCTGCCAGTTAAGGAGCATAAAGGCATTTGTATCGTAAGAACCACCAGAGTAGGCCCCTGAACGCTTGCCTTGATTTTCATAAACATCAATCCAACGCTCGCTAAAGGCACGTTTAACACGGCTCAAGTAATCCTCACCCAAGACTGCCAAGGCATCTTCTGCTTTTTTCAAGGCTTCTTGGTAGGTAAAACTGTATTCAACAGATGAAAGTGGTGTGTAGACATCGTACATCTTGAGGTCTGAAATTCCCAAGATTTTTGAACGAAGTTCAAGGTAACGATGCAAGAGGGGCAAATGCTTACGAACTGCTGCTACCAAATTGTCATAAACACTCTCTGGGACAAAATTTGCTGCAAGAGCTGCATGACGAGCACTCTTGTAGTTGCGAACTTTTGCTCGGTAGTTTTGGACCTTAACATTGGTTTGCAAGGTTTTGGCATAGGTATGTTGGAATTGTTCATAAGTTGCATAAAGAGCTTGATAGGCACCACGACGCACCTCACGATTTTTAGACTCCATCAAACGTATGTAAGTCCCATGAGAGAGTTGAACTTCCTTACCATCATCGTCAAGAACATAAGGGAACACAATATCCGCATTGTCCAAAATAGCGAAGGTTTCACTTGCCGAACCAAAGATTTCCCCAGCTCCAGCTAATAATTCTTCTTCACGTTGTGAAAGAACGTGTTCCTTGCCTTGCAAAAGCTTGTCAAAATAGTGTTGATAAACCTGCAATTTTGGCTGAGCTTCTAAAAAGTCAGCATACTGCTTTTCACTGATTTCCATAAATTCGGGTTCATAGAATGAAAAGGCTTGGTCTAGCTGGCTATAGAGAGTCATGGCCTTGGCATAGTACTCTTGATACTTGGCTTCACGTGTGTCCTGGTCATTTTTCATATGAGCATAAACGTAAAGCTTCTCCATTTGGCGTTCCATTTCAAGAGAAAATTCAGTGATTTCTAGTAAGTTATCCGCACTATCCAAGAGATGACCTTCATACTGGGCTACTGTCTCCAATTGTTCTGTTAAATCTTTTAAGGCTTCTTCCCAAGCCTGGTCAGTTGGGTAAATCGTTGATAGATCCCATGTATCTTTTTCATTTATTTCATGTCTTTGTAATACCATTAGATTCCTCCATCCTTTCTATTCTACCATATTTTTTAAGAAATATTGCTGATAAAAGGCTGGCGGATAAAGCTTTTGCCAATCATTTTGAGGATTTTCTTGATAATAGGTTTGAAAATACTGATAATAGCTGGTCAAATCCTTCTCAATTTGGCAAAAATCACCTACTAGTGGTCGAATTTGTGGATACCATTCTTTTAAGCCATAAGTCAGGAGATTTTCTCCCTTTTGATAGGCTTCTGCTTGTTCTTTCATCCAAAAGGGATTTTGATAAAACAGTTGTTGCCGGATATAGCGACAGATGTCCTTGTCCTGAGAAACTGTAAAATGAGATATTTTTTGTTTCTTATAGGGAAGACGTAATATCTCCAGTAGACTACCGTGACCATAGGGAAATTTCTTAATCTGATAATGGAGTTTACCTCGGAGATCTTGGTGAATCAGGTATTTGAGTCTTAAAACTTGTTTTTCACTGTCTAATTCCCAAACATAAAAGCCCATGTTTTGACTGAAATAGAGAAAACCTTCTTGCAGACGAGTCAACCGCTCCTTGAGCCAAAGTTTTTCTCCCAGCAACCACAGTACTTGGTAACCCTGACTACGATAGCCCTCACTACGCTCTTTAAGAACTTTTTGAGGCAAGGGACTACATTGAACCTCTAAAGCTAGATTGCCATTTACAAACACATCTGCAATCTGTTTAAGCTCTGGAAGAGGGTATTCTAATTGCACCTCTGCCTCTTTTTTCAACCAGTGATAGAGGACTTCCTTATTTGCTAAGTGTTCTGGACTTTCATTTTCAAAGGAATAATCACAGTCTTTTAAAGATTTATGGGCAAAATGGGTCCGTACACTTGCTCCTTGCCGCAAACGTAGCTGACCTCCACAAGCTGGGCAGGTGTATGCTTGCTTCTCAAGCTTATCCTCTAACACATTTACCAACTGTCCCCTAGCATCTCTCGCAACAAACATGATTTCCCTCCTTTTCTATATTATTCGTAAAAATTAATAATCGTATTTTTAATTATCGAAGATGTGAACTAAGATATTAGGAAAGTCAAATTAATTTCTAACAATGCTTCAGAAGTCATGTCCTACTATTCCAGTTTCGATACCTTATATAATTGACAAAGAAACAAAATCTCCTAGCAATCAATGGACTACTAGGAGATTTTTTAAGAAATTCTATATAAGCTATAAAATCAAATACAAATTTTACTAAAAGATTAGATTAGTTCATATATAAATTATACTTCTTCATCTTCTTTACGACGACGGCCTACAAGACCTAGACCAAGTACTGCACTTGCGGCAGCTGCTACCATAGCTACAGTAGAATCTGCTGTACCTGTATTTGGCAATTCTTTAGATTCTTTACGCACATTTGCTTTAACTGCTACTGTTGGGGTTACAGCTTCAATTGCTGCTATACCGTCTGTTTGAGCTGTTGCTACTCCTGCATTGTCAGTTGCTGCGTCAATTGCTTGATTTGCTTTTGTTGCTGCGTCTTGTGCTGCTTGTTTAGCCGCATCTTTTTCTTCTTTCGTTGCGTTTGGAGTACCTTCAAGTGCTGTTAATTTTTCTGCTAATTTTTTCGCTACTTCAGCTTTAGCCGCTGCTTTAACTGCTACTGTTGGGGTTACAGCTTCAATTGCTGCTATACCGTCTGTTTGAGCTGTTGCTACTCCTGCATTGTCAGTTGCTGCGTCAATTGCTTGATTTGCTTTTGTTGCTGCGTCTTGTGC